>PALW01000047.1 GCA_002710745.1 Porticoccaceae bacterium | reverse complement strand
CAGCTTGCACATGAACTTGGCATTACAAAGCTAGAATTTTCAAAGACGCGTGGTCGAATTAAATTTTCTGATAAAACAAATATCAAACCAGAAAATGTTATAAAACTTATTCAAAATGAACCTGACAAATTCCAACTCAAATCTCAAAATCAATTAAATTTTGTTACAGAAATTGGACAAGATGATGATGTTTTTAGAAAAATTTCAGATATTCTTGTACAAATAAATTGTAATGAATTAGACATTGCGCAACGATAGTAGACTTCGTTCTTGGATAACGTTAGAAAATGTTTAAATTTAGCTTATTAAATCCTTTTATTTTTCCCTTCTTGCTGAGTTTTATATCAGCCAGCTACGGACAGTCAATCACGCAAATTAATGCGCCTGAAAACTGGTACCAAGTTGAAGTAATTCTTTTCAATCAACCAGTTAATATCAATAGTGAGACTTCGACTCCCTCCCTACCTCTAAAGTTTGCAGACAATATCATTCACTTGACAAATATTATTGAAGAGAAACAGAGAGAACGTCTTATGATTGAGGGAGCATTGCTTCCAGAAATGACAAGTTATGATCGCGTCTCAGAGTTTGAACAATTCGATAATACTTTGATGCAAGCCAATGACTCTTTCAGCTTAGAGGATGATTTATCTGAACTGAACTCATTAGAAGATGCCATGTTAGAAGAGTTAGCAATGGCGCATGAGGAGGAGAATTTATTAATACCTGAGTACGAAGACGAATTTCAAATCCTCGATTCGAAGTTAAGAGATCTTAATGACACGGCACGATCACTCAATAGACGCGGTTTTAATGTGTTCTTTCATGAATCATGGCGATTTGTTGCAGATGAATCTGGCAACCAAAATTGGATAGTGATCGGCGCTGGAGATCAGTTAGATGGGCGCTCTGAAATTGAGGGCTCTATCAGATTCTATAAATCCAGATTTCTTCATTTTGAAGCAAATCTATGGAAATTAATATTCCCAACTAATATTGAAAACAGTAGTGAACAATATTTCAAACTCCCCGACATACCGGAGGAGTATGAGGAAGAAAGGACCTTTTGGAAACTGAGCAAATTGGTAGAAAACAAAACCACTGAAAATATTGAAATGACTGAAGCTTACGAAGTCAGCATTGTCAATCATAGCAATCAATTCGATGAAAGTATCGAGCAGACAAAAGGCAATCCGAAAAATATAATAGCGAAGGAATATTCTATCAACCGTTTTGAGCCTGCCCCAGATATAGAAAAAACAGCTCCCGCAAGCAATCTTTTGCTAGATGACTTGTGGACTATAAATCAATCTAAAAGAGTCGATGATGGTAAACTCTACTACTTAGATCATCCAGAGCTTGGAGTGATAATAACTGCTAAGTCCTATGAACCCAAACCAATAAATATTGAGCCAGAGAATCAGGGTAACTCTTCCTCAGATAATGGGGATTTTTGATCCAAATAGCCCACATTGTAAATCAATTTGCTAGTGTCAAATCCCAAACTGTTGGCCTTTGAAATAAATTGATCAATTACGGTTTTAGAAACAACTTTTGTTCTCGACAACAGCCAAAGATATTCATAGCTGTTGCCCGTCACATATGCGTAGCCTCCTTCACTATATTCGAAAATCAAATAGGAACTGTAAAAGGGACCGAAGAAAGAAACTTTCAGATGACCAATACTCTGATCATCTAAAAAATATGCTTTTCCAGTTGCCTCTTTCCACTGATTAGATTCTGAATCATATCCTCTATTCAACACTTCCATCCCTCCATCGTTACGACGAGTATAGGTAGCAGTTACATCAGTCAATCCTCTCTCAAATCTGTTATCAATTCTGGCAATCTCGTGCCAAACGCCGAGGTAACTATCCAAAGAAAAATTTGTTACTGGAAGAACAGTCTCAGGTTTGCTTATACAGCCCGATAGTATAGAAAAAAGTAAAATAATTTGAAATTTGCTATTCAATAAACGTCCCATGGTGATCCTAAATGGGCTCACTTATCTTCATCATTTGATTTTAGGTAAAGAGTTGATGTTGGGAAAGCGACCTCAGAGCCATTGAGCTCAATAATTTCTGAGATTTTAAGCAGAATATCTTGTTTAATTTCGTGAAAAAGGGCCCAGTCCGTAGTTTTAGTAAAAGTATAAACAAAGAAATCTACCGAACTCTCAGAGAAAGTATTAAAATTTACCATCAGAGTTTGACCACTATCAATTTGATCATGTGCCTCCAGCATATTTTTGACATCTAGAACGATTTTTTTCATTTTTTTCAAATCATCATAGCGAATCCCTATGGTTTCATATATTCGCCGATTGCTCATTCGAGACGGGTTCTCTACTGAAATACTGGCAAAAATTGAGTTTGGAATATACAAAGGCCGCTTACTAAAAGTTCTAATTCTCGTTAACCGCCATCCAATATCTTCAACTGTTCCTTCAATTTCTTTATCTGGAGATCGAATCCAATCGCCTACAGAAAATGGTCGATCAAGGTAAATCATCAAACCTCCGAAGAAGTTTGCAAGTAAATCTTTAGCTGCAAAACCCACCGCAATCCCTCCAATGCCACCAAATGCCAATAACCCTGAGACACTATAGTCAAATAGTTGCATTACAGTCAGCAAAACGACAATGAGGACTGATGCTCGCAATAACTTTGATATAGCTTTTACCGTTGTTGGATCAACAGGATCTGAAAGAAACTTTTGACTAATTAGATTATCTTCAGATTTTTTGATAAAGGAATTCAAAAAGACCATTAAAAACAGGAGCAAGAATAGTTGATTTCCTATTAAAACATTTTGATACACATAGCCCGGCAGCAAGTCAGTCGAGAATACCGTTAAAAAATTAAAGCCTAAAAGCCAACCCATAAACCTTAGAGGCGTTCTGAGTGCATAAACAAAAGCATCATCCCATGTGTTTTTTGTTTTTTGTGCTTTAATTTCAAACTTATTTAATATTAATCTGCTCGAATAATTGAACAGAAGAATAAAAATAAAAATACCTACTATTTCTATGGCCCAAAAATATTCCAGCTCCTTCGCTGTTTTGATCCAAGATAATAATGATTCCATTGATTTCTCTCTCTTCTTAGTTAAACAATTACATCAATAAGATATTAATGTGTTTAGCTCTTCACAGACTCTTTCAAAACGTCTTAATTCAATCTTATCGATTGTATCATCTCGTTCGGAGCGCCACATTAAGTTCAAAATAGCATTACTTGGGCTCTGATTCTCCTCTAGGAACGATAAGACTTCGAGGGCTCCTTCCCGGCAATTACAAACCAGGGCTACATCACAACCTGATTCATATGCTAATTTTGCCCGTTCTTTATAGCCTCCAGCAATTTCAGCACCCTTCATGCTCAGATCATCACTGAAAACAACCCCTTTAAATTGGAAATTCTTTCTAAGAACAGTTTTCAACCAAAATGACGAATACGTGACGGGTTTTTTATCGATTTTTGGAAAAGTCATATGTGCGGGCATTATTGCATCTAAGCTGGGACTCAATTTTTGAAATGGCACTAAATCATGTAATGCTATTTCTTCCAGTGATCGATAATCCATTGGATGCTCTATATGGCTATCCTCTGCAACACTCCCATGACCAGGGAAGTGTTTCCCAACACACGGTAGACCCGCGTCATGAATACCATTAATGAAAGCTTCCGCCGCTAGGGAGACAATATCAGGGTTTTCTGAGAACGATCGATCTCCGATTACAGAACTTCTAAACCTATCAACATCAATTACTGGAGCAAAACTAAAATCGACAAAGCAAGATCTGATTTCCGTAGCCATAAGCCAACCNACGTCTCTGATGAANTTNATAGCTGACTCATTTGATCTTGAAAGCAAATCACCTAATATTTGCATTGATGGAAGTCGCACAAATTCGGTTTGAAACCGTTGAACTCGTCCACCCTCTTGATCAACTGCAATTAACATTTGAGGTGAGATGTTCTTGATATGCTGAGTCAACTCAATCAGTTGCTGTTTACTAGAGTAATTCCTTGCAAACAGTATTACTCCACAAACATTTGGGTTTAAAAGTAGCTTTTGATCTTCAACCGATAGCGTCTCGCCCTCAATATCAAGCATCAGTCTCCCGAAAAACTCTTTTTTAGGCAAACTCATTTAAAAGCCTTTTAAAATTGTATTGATGATCTTTGGCGCGATCATATCATCTGAAAACTCAATAAAATACTTTATGAGGATAGACAATCGAAAATTACTGTATATAATTACAGCATTCTGATTGTAAAGTAAGGGAAAAATATGAAAATATTGACGAGCCGACAAAGACAAATTTTTGATTTAATCAAAAACTGTGTTGAAGAAACAGGATACCCACCAACTAGGGTAGAAATTGCCTCGAGACTAGGTTTTAAATCCCCCAATGCGGCTGANGATCACCTCAAAGCACTTGCAAAAAAAGGAGTTATCCAAATGATNCCAGGGGCCTCAAGGGGCNTCAGAATAGTTCAGCAAGACAGAGGATTACCAATTGTTGGAAGAGTAGCAGCTGGTGCACCAATTCTTTCAGAAGAAAATATTGATGATTATCAAGAGATGTCAGGAAGTTCATTTCATCCAAATGCGGATTACTTTTTGAGAGTTCAAGGAGAAAGTATGATAAACGTTGGGATTTGTGATGGAGATTTGTTGGCGGTTCGGCAACAGCAGATTGCTGAGAATCATCAAATTATTGTTGCGCGAGTCGATGGCGAAGTGACCGTCAAGAGATTCAAAAAGACTACGAAAGATTNTGAAGTACACCTCTTGCCTGAGAATAGAGACTTTCAACCTATAGTAGTAGATTTAAGATCACAAAGCTTTGATATCGAGGGTCTAGCGGTAGGAATTCTCAGAACAAATTTGTAAATGTATTAATGAATACTGTGCTGTTTGGGATCAAAATTAACAGTTTTGGTGACATTCTCACCCTCATTTATATTGACGGCGGCCTTTATTCCGGCGTCTATCATCACCTTTGCTACATCCACATGCTTATTCCCGAGATACTGCATTACAGGTTCTGAAAAGGTTATTGTAACCAAGGGCTCACTTGAACCTGCTCTTTGGAGAACAATTTCTCCATCATCGAGTAAAACGAGTTCATATTCCGTAAGTGCCATTAACTAAATCCTTTATGCTTTAACTATTGTTCGATCGAATTAATCATATAGAGACAATAGCATAATGATTGCTATTTGTCTGAATCTAAAATATAAGTTTTTAATGAATTTCTAAATATCCATCTTGCCTTAATTTACTGCTGACCACTTACCATTATCGTAAAAAGCATTCCAACCTGTGGGTTTACCATTTTTTTCGCTTCTCACATATTGCTCCTTTGTTTTTCGACTGAATCTAATTATGGTGTCATTGCCGTCTGAATCTTGCAAAGGGGCGTTAAGTAGAAACTGATATTTATCATCAATACTCGCCTTNTAAGGTAAAAGCTCTCGAACAAGNGGTGCTCGTGTCTCTCTATGCCTAGGAAACTGGCTCGCCGCTAAAAATAAGCCAGACGCGCCATCTCTCAAAACATAATGATCGTCCACCTTTTCACATTTTAAGTCAGGCATTGAGATAGGATCTACCTTCGGCGGTGCAGGCTCACCATTTCTTAATAACTTTCGAGTATTTTTGCATGGTTCACCAGCAGTATTCTCCCCTGTACACCCAAAATATTTCCCAANCCTGCCATTTTTTAATTGCATTTCACTTCCACATTTATCACATTCGAGGGTTGGCCCTTCATAGCCTTTTAGAACAAAATTACCAAATTCAGTAAAAAAGCCAGGACAATCAGGGTTATTTCCACATATATGAAGCTTTCTCTTCTCATCTATCAAATAGCTATCCATCGAGGTATTGCATAAGTTGCATCTCTCTTTTTGCATTAAGGATTTTGACTCTGCCTCATCATCTTCCTCTATATTTATCGCCTCATCACCTGATGTCAGATTAAGGGTGCCTTTACATCTCTCCTTTGGAGGGAGAGAATATCCGGAACAGCTCAGAAAGACGCCGGTTCCAGCAGTTCTCACCAGCATCGGCCTATCGCATAATTTACAAGCGATATCAGTTTTTGACGGAGTGTTCGGTCTCATGCCAATTGCATCCTCTTTGGCAGATGAAAGACTAGTGCTGAATCCAGAGTAAAAATCATTCAGTAAGGTTTTCCAGTCGACAGAGCCACCTGCAACAAGATCAAGACGTTTCTCCATAGTAGCTGTAAAGCTATAATCCATTAAATCTTTAAAACACTCTGACAATCTATCGGTCACGATGTCTCCAATTTTTTTTGCAAATATTCTTTTATTTTCTATCCTGACATATCCTCTATCCTGAATAGTGCTGATAATAGAGGCATAAGTTGATGGCCTGCCAATCCCACGTTTCTCAAGTTCTCTGACAAGAGAGGCCTCTGAAAACCGCGCTACAGGTTTTGTGAAATGTTGCAACGGAACCAAAGCCAATAAATTTAACTGGTCTTGTAATTTAAGATTGGGTAATTCTTTATCTTCATCGTTCTTGCGAATACTAGGCAAAGCAGCGAGATAACCTTCGAATCTTGTTATCCGACCCCTAGTGGACAAAAGGTATTTTCCAGCCTCTACATCAATTGTAGTTGATGTGAACAATGCATTAGTCATCTGGCATGCAATAAATTGTTGCCATATAAGCTGATAAAGCTTTACCGCATCAGATTCAATATCCTTCAAAGATCCCGGCGCAATATCAACATTAGATGGCCTGATCGCTTCATGTGCATCTTGGGCACCTGATTTTGGGCTATATACTCGCTCGTTTTCTGGCAAGTAATTCTTACCAAATCTAACGCGAATATAATCCCGGCATGCACTAACAGCATCTTTACTCAAACTGGTAGAGTCAGTTCTCATGTATGTTATGTATCCTGCTTCGTAAAGTCTTTGAGCGAGAACCATTGTCTTCTTTACACCAAAGCCTAATCTCGTGCTTGCAGCCTGCTGAAGAGTTGAAGTAATGAATGGTGCAGATGGTTTTGACTCAGTTGGCTTTTGCCTAGAATCCACAACTTTAAATGTTGCTTCATTTAATTCTCTGATTGCTGCATCAGATTCTTCTTTACTTGTTGGTCGATAAGCAGCTCCCTCTACTTTTTTAATATCAAAAATTAAACTAGAGCTATCATCGCCATTAGTATCTTTATGTTCTAAATGAGCTTCACAAGTCCAATATTCCTCAGGGACAAATGCCCGAATTTCCCTCTCACGCTCTACAATCATTTTAACTGCTACAGATTGTACACGACCTGCAGACAGGCCTCTTCCAACTTTCTCCCATAGCAATGGTGAAACCATAAAACCAACAACTCTGTCTAAAAATCGCCTTGCTTGCTGAGCTTCAACCCGACTCAAGTTTACTTCACCTGGGTTAGCAAATGCTTCTTTGATAGAGTTTTTAGTGATCTCATTGAATACTACCCGTTTAAAACGCTTGCTATCACCACCAATTATCTCACTCAAATGCCACGCAATTGCTTCTCCTTCCCTGTCCATATCAGTGGCTAAAAATATTTGTGGAGAATCTTTTGCTACTTTCTTTAGCTCACTAACAACNTTTTCTTTTCCAGGCAAAACAGTATATTTTGCTCGCCAATTATCGTCAGGATCNATTCCCATACTCTTTACTANTTGANTTTTTGCCTTTTTCTCCTTGTAAGANGCTTTGTCNTCAGGAGACATCTTTCTCGTTANGGCAGCTTGCCTTGCTCTTTCCTTAGGNTCCGAAGTCTCTCTACTTGCCCCTGTTGGTAGATCACGAATATGACCGACACTAGACTTAACAATAAAATCGTCGCCAAGGTACCGGTTTATGGTCTTCGCTTTAGCAGGTGACTCAACTATTACTAGTGACTTACCCATTCAATGGAATCCTCGTTCAATGATTTCAAACCTAATTTAAACACTGCTCGTTATAATAGTTATTCTAAGTCTCGGTCAACTATTTTTTTTGAATTAGATAAAATTTCTACGTAAAAAGTCAAACCTTCCGAGATATTTTTTTCATCTAAAATTAATCCAATAAATCCAGGCCTTGCTGTCAGTGCTTTTACGTCCTCCGAAGAAGAAGTGGTCAAATATTGAATTACTTCAGTCCATTTTTTACTCGGTTTTTGGCCTGCCCATCGCCACGTATTCCAGGCAGAGGGCTCTCCGCGTTCACTGATCCTCTGTAAACAAAACTTCATATCCAACTCTTTATAAGAGCAAGGCATTTCATAACAAACTGACGTTAATTTTCTCTCATCCTCTCGCGCATCAGGTCTTCGACAGCGACGAACGAAAAGTCCGCTCTCTCTTGCTATTTTTCTCAAGTTCGCAATTTTTTTCTGTCTTGGCGACTGTTTAACCCAAACGACTGGGAATGTAACAAGTAAAATTCCAAAAACGATAAGTATCCATTCCATAAAATTAAATAAATCACTTTTCCTTAAAAATACTTACTGAATGTTAAATAATTTATATCCTAATTAGTTCCCCACTTTTACCAAGCTCAATGTAAAATGGAACTCAGTATCTTTAACTCAACCAATAGATTAAAGCATATACAAATAATGATAGATATCGGTGTAAATTTAACTAGCCCACGTTTTAAAGACGTCCCTAGCATCTTATCTAGAGCAAAAAACAGCGGTGTCAGAAAAATGGTAATTACAGGTACATCGCTTAATGAAAGTAAAAATGCTATCTCGATGTGCGAATCCTCTTATAACTACCCCGATAATTTTCTATTCTCCACTGTGGGCATTCATCCTCATGAGGCAAAAAATTTTTCACCAGAATCCTTGAACGAACTCAAAAAGCTTTCAACACACTCTTGTGTTGTTGCCATTGGCGAAACAGGTTTAGATTACTACAGAAATTTTTCATCAAGGGAGTCACAAATAGAGTCATTTACAAAGCATATTGAACTGGCAATCGAGAAAGATCTCCCGCTTTTTTTGCATGAGCGGGATGCATTTGATGATCAGATAAGAATTCTTGAAAGCTTTGGGAAAGATCTACCGAAATCTGTAATCCACTGTTTTACCGGCAGTCAGACGAATCTATTAAAATACCTAGAAATGGGGCTATATATTGGTATCACTGGTTGGATATGTGACATTAATCGAGGCAAAAAACTAAGAAATATCGTAAAAAACATTCCACTCGAAAAACTCATGGTGGAGACAGATGCACCTTACCTTCTCCCACAGAACATGCCAGATTTACCAAAAAACAAAATCAATGAACCTGCCTTTTTAAAATATGTACTCGACGAAATTGCTGTCAACAGATGTGAATCCTTTGACGAAATAAGCTCATTGACCTCAAAAAACGCAAAATCTTTCTTTAATTTATAGCGACGGGAGTCAAATCAGTATTACAACTTTGGATTGTGTTCTCCTCCAAAGGATCCGCTATAACTCTCACATCAGAGAACGTTATCGAGAACTCGTCTTTACTTACAAGTACCAAGGGCGATGTAATCTTTTTAAGATCAACGCCCATCTTTTTGAAACAGGAAAGGCTTAAGCCAATTTTACTTGACTGTTTCAAAGGTATTGATTTAAAAAAATCTGTAACATCAATCTCTCCTCTGCATGGCCAGCCACAATCCATTCGTTGAGTAACTGTTCCCTTAGGNTATTTGTTNATCATAAATTCCATTACCAACGCGCCGCCTTNTTCCTCCATTTTTGAGAAATCAGCTGGTACATCAGCTTGCCAATAAAATTGACTTTCATACCCCGTTTCCCAACTTACTCTCAACGAGTCCTCCTGAACATTACCATCAACAATATCTANTCTAAGATCTCCATTNTGCGTTTTACCCACACCCGAGGACACCAGCCTGTGCCAATCGTTTATATCACCAACATATGTTTTCCATGGCTCTCTTGTGGAACCCGCAAAAATAATATCAGCGACATCCTCTAAAACTACAGAACTCTTTTCNCTTAAATAATTGGGTAAAGTACTTTTAGTTTTATAACTCATACCATCTCCCAAGGACAGTATAAATTCATCTACAGCAAGTGCTTCATTCTTCAGATTTACTTCGTATTTGGGCCATGGAAAAGATAATCGACCAGTGAAATCATATCTGGGATTGCCATTTTTATCAGATACGATTAGATCAGCAACACCTCCTCCCTCACTTCCAGGTAACCAAGCAACTATAAATGCATCTGAGCTGTTAATTTCTGAATTCATCCATAGTGGTCTTCCCGTAAGCAGAATACTTACAATTGGAACGCCTTCGCCTTGAAGCTTTTTAAATATCTGCTTAGTGCTTTCATTATCAAGGTCATTTAAATTCGGTATATCGCCCTGTCCTTCTGCATAAGGATCCTCACCGAATACAACAACTGCTACATCAGGTTTCTTTATCCAACTTCCATCGTCGCTATACTCGGCTGATCCATTAATTGACTCCATTGCTTCGCCAATTCCGGCGAATATACTTGTCGCGCCAGGAAAATCATCATTTGTATTTCCAGTGCCTTGCCATGTTAAAGTCCACCCGCCGCTCTGCTTGCCAATATCATTACCGCCATCACCGGTGATCAAAATATGCGTATTTGGTTGAAGTGGCAAAATGTCATTATTTTTCATCAATACTAGAGATTTACGGACGGCTTCTCTCGCAATTTCTCTGTGATCATTCGAACCCAAAAGCTCAGTTCTTCCCGAATANGCTCGGATCGAGGGTAGTCCCTTCTCAAACATTCCTGCTCTTATTTTTACTCGCAAAATACGAGAAACAGCATCATCAATTCTTGAAATTGGAATAAGACCATCTCTTACTTGTTGAATCGTATTTTTTAAAAACGGTTTCCAATGTTCTGGAACCATGATCATATCAACACCTGCATTAATAGCGCTCGGACAGCTTCTATTCGTACAACCATCTACTTGACCATGTCCATTCCAATCGCCAATAACAAATCCATCGAACCCTAGCTGAGTTTTGAGTACATCAGTCAAAAGTTGTTTGTTACCATGAATCTTGTCTCCATTCCAACTATTAAACGAAGCCATAATAGTTTGGACATCTGCATCAAGCGCTTTATAAAACCCCTGACCATGGTCTTTGAGTAAGTCTTCGAGTGATAGAACGGTATCTCCCTGATCAATACCTCTGTAGGTACCGCCATCGCCAATGAAATGTTTAGCTGAGCTTATGAGCTTAGCGGGATTTGACCGAAGTTCATTTATGTCATCGCCCTGGATTCCTTCTACAATTTGTCTGGCATAACGACCTACGATATCAGACTCACTACTATATCCTTCGTATGTTCTTCCCCACCTGTTGTCCTTCACTGTTGCTACAGTCGGCGCGAAAATCCAATCAATACCCGTTACTGCGACTTCCTTTGCCGTTATCTCACCAATATTCTTTAACAACTCAGGATCATTTGCTGCACCCAAACCGATATTATGAGGAAATAATGTAGCGCCAATAACATTGTTATGGCCATGCACAGCGTCAGTGCCCCAGATAATAGGTATCCCAGCCCCACCTCTTGATTTATCAATTGATTCTAAATAAACCTCATCTGCCACATCTAGCCAATCTTGAATACTCGCATTTTTATCATTAACACCGCGGCCATAATGTGGTTACCTTGGATTTCGATTCGTATTTGGATGCGACCCACCGCCATTCAAAATTGAACCCAAGAAATATTTAGACACATCTCCCGGTCTTACCCATTTTATTTCACCTTGCACCATTTGACCGACTTTTTGCTCTAGAGTCATTTCGCTCAAAATAGTTTTTATTCGAGCTTCAGTGGCCATATCTGTCCCCTCATCAGCCATAACAGACCCTCCAAATAAAATCACGAAAATATAAAAAACTTTTCGAAAATTAAACCTAAAACCTAATATGATTTGCGTAAATAGCTTGATAGTAAGACTCATAATGCCAGCGCCTATTTTAAGAATCGTCATTTATCGGTAGTATAAAATGTAGGTATGGTTTCATGTATTTGTGTGAAGTGGAATAGAGGCTGAGTTGACACGTTGAACAAATGCGTCGAATGGGAATTTTCTATAATTTTATTGAAAAAAACTTTTAACTGATTCTCTGTAATTTCGACTAACTTTCAATGACGCCCCAGAAGTCAGTTCTAATAGACTGCCACCTTTTGGAAGCGCAGCGATACTGATGACTCTCTCAATATTTACGATAGTAGATCTGTGTATTCTAACGAATAATTTTTCATCAAGTTTTTCCATAAGCTCACCCAAGGTGATTCTGATTATATGTGTTTCACCCGCAGCATGAACACACATATAATCGCCGGCTGCATCCACCCAATCTATATCTTNAAAAGNAATAACTTTTACTACTCCCGAATCTTTAACAAACAACTTTCGACGAGAATCANCNNTTTTTGTTGNCTTATCATGCTGTTTTGANGATATATCATCAGTTATTTTTCTTGATATTTGATCAATTGCACCGATCAGAGGAGTCTTTATTTCATCTGTATCCAGGCTATCAAGACGCACTATTGCTCTCTCAATAGCTCTATTAATGCGCTCAGGATCAATAGGTTTTAAAATATAATCCACTGCATGAAGATCAAACGCATCAGCTGCGAATTTATCAAAAGCCGTCACGAAAATTATTAAAGGCATTTCCTCTGGTTGAAGCGCTTTCACAACCTCAAACCCGTTAACACCTGGCATTTGAATATCTAAAAAAATAATATCAGGAGAAAGAGTTACACAAGCGTTAACTGCTTCTCGGCCATTTTTGCAGAGCGCAATAACATCAAGTTTCTTTGTTTTATTTAAAATAGAGGCAAGAAGATCCCTTGCTAAAGGCTCATCATCAGCAATTACAGCGCTATATTTTAAATTTTTCGTCATTTATTTCTTTCCATAGAATCTTCTGATATCGACAGAGGTACTTTTATTCCGATATCAGTTCCATCCTCATCAGAAGACTCAATTTTAAACTTTGATTTGCCTTGATAGAAGGTATTAAGCCTATCACGAGTATTACGCAAACCTACTCCACTTTGAGACGAGTCGATTAACTTTTTATCAAAGCCTGGGCCACTATCCAATACGTGTAAATCCAGCATGTTTTTTTTAATTGCGGCGTTTATTGTGATCTCTCCTCCTTTCTCATTAGGGGCAATCGCATATTTGATTGAATTTTCTACCAATGGCTGAAGAATCATACCTGGAACCTGAACTTTTTCAGCACCTTTGTTTATGTTGATGTTAATAGATAATCTATCTCCGAATCTGGCTTTCTCTATCCTTAAATATAATTTCAATGCATCAATCTCGTCCTTCAAACTAATCCCATCTACCGGATCGCTATTCAATGAGTGCCTTAAAAAATCACTCAGTTGAATTATCATTTCATTCGCTCTGGAATCATCTCGTTTTGTAATCAATGATGAAATCGCGTTCAACGTATTAAACAAAAAATGTGGATTTAATTGATATCTAAGCATCTTCAATTGAGCTTCTTGAGCCATGCTTTCAGCCCTTATCCTTTTTAGTTGCTCTTCTTTGTTAGAAGCTAAAATGGAGAGAAAATTGGATCTCTCTGACTCTAACAATCGATAATAATTGATTCCATGATAAATTGATGCCCATCCTATGAAGATTAAAATGGAAGTAAAAAACCATCCTCCATAATCAGACCATAAATTTTGCTCGGGCGTCATTAGCATAAAAGACCATAATCTGAGAGATGTCCAAATAGTTGCACAAGCAATAATGCCAAGCGAAATCCAAGCCATACGTCTCCAAAATGGTAATTTCCAAACAAACACAGATAGTGGTCTCATTGGATATGACACAAAAATACCAAGCGCTGACTGCACTAACGGATGCATCACATATCCAAGGCTTAATTGGTCTTGGTTATACCAAATCGTAAGGCTGAAAAAACTTATTAGCGCTAGAGTAAGCCAACCAAATAACTGAAGAAACCAAAACTGCTGGCTATCTTTGTAGACTTTTTCATTGGAACTAATATGATGAGAGAAAGCCAAAAATTTTATCCCCACGCCATGACGAGTGATCAGAAAAAAATTAAAAACGAACGGAGGTACTATACAGAATTTTTAAACGTAAAGGCATTATCGTCAACGCATCCAGAAATAAAAAAACTAAAAATTAAAAACTCAAGCCACGCTGCGCATGGGAATAAGAATTGGCGATCATCATTTGTCTTAATGGATTATCTTACAAATGATCCACCAAAATCTGGAGAAAAAATTCTAGATATAGGCTGTGGATGGGGTCTCGTAAGTATTTTTCTATCAAAAAATTTTAATAATGAAGTGCATTCTATCGATATCGATCCATCGGTTGTTCCTTTCTTTTCTCTCCAAACGAGCATTAACAAAACAGATACGAGTATCAAAATTAAAAATTTCACCAAGTATACAAAAACTAAAATATCAGAGTATGGTTTGATTGTTGGATCTGATATCTGCTTTTGGGATGAGATGACATTACCGTTACTCAAATTTATAAAACAGGCATTAAGTTCAAATGTCCGTCAGGTATTAATTGCTGATCCTG
>PALW01000046.1 GCA_002710745.1 Porticoccaceae bacterium | reverse complement strand
TGATGCCATCATTGCCGCATAAATAAATGGGACAGCCCATCTAACAGAGTAACTTATCATGTGTGATACTTGATCCGGTCCATCTAACCCTATGCTAAACATGACCAAAAAATTAAAAAAACAAACAACGAAAGCAAGGCCACCAAAGAGATACCAACCTCCAAAATACTTATGTTTGTAGAACTCTTTTACTTTCATTTTTAAATTAAAATTAAATTTATTAAGACTATGGTAGCATCTGAAATAATTCCCTTAAATGGATTAATGATCATCCAAAGATTAGTGTAGAGATCTCATGAGAAATTTTAAAAAAGTGATGGCCTTGTTACCTTTCATTGTCTCAATGTATTTTCTCTACTTTCTAGAAAAAGCAGAGATCTGGTCACCCGAGATGCCTCATCGAGACAAGATAACAATCGTTATATTGATATTAGGAATGGGTATATCGTTTTACTTACTCAGTGCAATAAAGAAAAAGTAAAAATGTTTGAAAATCAGTCTTTTGATTACATTATTATTGGCTCAGGCTCTGCCGGAGCAATAGTCGCAGCTCGACTATCTGAAAATAAACATATTAAAGTGTTGTTAATTGAAAGTGGTGGCTCAGATAATAGTATTTTTATAAAAATGCCCTCAGCACTGGGTATTCCCATGAACACAAAAAAGTTTAACTGGGGTTATAAGTCAGAACCAGAAAAGCACCTCAATAACAGAATAATGAATTGTCCCAGAGGCCATGTTCTTGGAGGATCTTCATCAATAAATGGAATGGTCTATGTGAGAGGCAATCCTTTTGATTTCGATGAATGGGAAGAATCTGGAGCTAAAGGATGGAATTACCAGAATTGTCTTCCTTATTTTAAAAAATTAGAGTCACATAAAGTTTTGAACTCAGATTTTACTGGTCATGAGGGGCCAGTAGCTGTCGAGGCTGGTAACAATATGACAAATCCGCTTTATCAGGCATTCATCGATGCGGGAGTCGAAGCAGGATATACAAAAACTCAAGATTATAATGGATATAGACAGGAAGGATTTGGCCAGAAATTCATGAATGTGGATGCTGGTGTTAGAGCCTCAAGCAGTTACGCATATTTGAGACCCATCAAACACCGAGCTAATCTGAAGATATTGTGTAAATCCTTAGTTACCCGAATCATTTTTGAGCAGAAAAAAGCGGTTGGTGTCGAAATTTTAAGAAAAAATAAAAAGCACATTATTCCCACAAATAAAGAAGTTATTTTAAGTGCAGGATCAATTGGCTCCCCTCATCTGCTGCAGGTCTCAGGGATTGGATGTAAAAATTTACTAACAAAATCAAAAATAGAAGTCATCCATGATCTTCCTGGCGTAGGTCAAAATTTACAAGATCATCTTGAGTTCAACTTTCAATATAGATGTAAAAAACCAATCACATTGAACACCAAAGTAAATATCTTTCAAAAATCGATAATAGGCATGAGATGGTTGCTGACAAAAAAAGGACTGGGTAGCTCAAATCACTTCGAAGCTTGTGCGTTTATTCGATCAAAAGCGGGCGTAAAATGGCCCGATATTCAATACCATTTCCTGCCGGGTGCTATCACTTATGATGGTTCGAGCGCTTTCCAAGGACATGGTTTTCAAGTACATATTGGGTACAACAAACCCACTAGTCGAGGATCTGTGCAAGCCATTTCATCAGACATAAGTACACATCCTAAAATCTTATTTAATTACTTATCGACTGAAAATGATAGAGAAGGATTTCGAGCCTGTGTTCGCCTAACAAGAGAGATAATGAGTCAATCATCAATGAGTTTATATAAGGGAGAGGCTATTCAACCAAAAGATGACGTCATTACCGATGAGCAGATCGATACATTTGTTCGAGCTTCTGTCGATAGCGCGTATCATCCATCTTGCACTTGCAAGATCGGACAAGATAAAACATCAGTAGTCGATCCTGAACTAAAAGTACACGGATTGAGGGGTCTACGAGTTATAGATTCATCTGTTTTCCCAACGATACCAAATGGAAATCTGAACGCGCCAACTATGATGTTAGCGGAACGCGCTTCAGATATTATTAAAAATCGTACTAAAGCTCCAGACCGAACTCTTGATATTTTCCTTCATGAGGACTGGAGAAATTCTCAAAGGTAGCACTTAATTAGTCAACTTATTACTAATTAGAAAAACTTACGATTTTAAAAGACTGTGTCAGAAATTTGTCAATTCTGATTTAAAATATTGATTTTATTATTATTTTTATTTTGGCATTTATATTGCAACCAAAGTTTTAACTATGAAATTTGAGTAGTAAAGATTTGGAACTTAATACTAATATAAATGTAAAAAAAATTGAGCATCAGTTAAATAAAACTGATAAATCGATAAACTCAAGCGTTTCAAAATTGAGTACTGGGAGTCAACAAAGTGGAAATATTAAAAATCTCGCTTCAATTGGTAAATCCTCCAAAACGCTATCGGAAATAAACTCGCTAGAGAAAATTTACGCGAATATATCCGTCGGAACTGATCTTTTGAAAATAGCTAATAAGTCGTTGGATGATATTAAAAATATTTTATTCAGATCAAAAGAGCTAACAGTGCAAGCCGCAAGTGATTCCTATTCGTCCTCTGATCGTTCCGCCATGAATGGTGAGCTGACTCAACTTCTGAGTCAGATAGATACAATTGTTTCAACTACGCAATATAACGATCAAAAGCTTCTTGATGGAACTTTCACCGATAAAAAATTCACTACTAATCTCAATACCATTGATGCGGATAAACTTAATGTATCAATCGAATCTGCATCAGTTTCTGAGCTATTCAACTACACACCGCCATCATTTGGTAATGGAGACTTTTCGAATGGTACCGAAAATTGGACAGTTGTAGAGGATCAAATAAAATTTGGCCAAAATGGCACTCTAGGAGCCACTTCTGTTGCAGGTTTTCAAACACCGATTGACTCATCCCCAACAGCAAGCACCGGAGGTAATGTAAGTAGAGGTGATGATTATGCTCCCTCTTCCGCAACATATAGTTCATCAATAGTAAGCGAGTCTCTTCGATTAGTTTCGGATATGACAACTGATCAGGGAGGAGACATAGTTCACGGGCCATACGTCGTATCAAACCAATCAACNTTTATCGAGGCAGGGAGATCTGTTTCTTTTAAATGGCGAGCTCAGGGCGGATCAGATGCNTATGATGTTTACGCCTATGTTGTAGACACGAGTAGTGGTCTGACATTTGAATTATTAAATGAGACANGCTCAGGCACCACAGATACAGGATGGCAGAATCGTACTGTGCCAATTACTACCTCAGGCAATTATAAATTTGTATTCAGCTCAGGTACATTCGATGAGACTTTTGGGCAGGCCGCAGGAGCCTCGTTGTATATCGATGATATTCTAGTGACTGGAACATCCACNTCCTTAGAAGATTACAGCGATGTTGCCTCTATCTTAACAAGAGCTAAGGCCAACTCAGCNAATTCTGCAGTAGAGGNAGCATTAGAAAAGNTTAGCCTTTTAAGCACTAAGATAGGCGCTTATGAAAATCGTTTGAGTAGAGCACTCGATTCNGCAATGTCACAACAGAGTTTAAAAAAAGANGCGCTCAGTAAAGTTTCGGACACGGACTATGCAAATGAAAGTGCCTCACTCCTTAAATCTCAGATTCTTAGAGAAGCTGGTTTGAATATTTTAGACGAAGCAAAATTGACTCCGGAAATAGTTCTAAAATTACTCGAATAAAAAAGGAGTATTATTCTAAAATAATAGTAAACGCTGATTGGCAAAGTTGCTTCAGACGAACTTTCGAAGGATCCAATTTGGAATCAATTTAAGCATCCAAACCACGAATCGATAGCGTCTGGTAATGAAAATATGTTGCCTCTTGCTCTCGATACCAGCAATCATTTGCTTAACGGCTTTATCAACTGAAGCTATCCACGGTGGTGAACCTTTAACCATTGGCGTATCTACATAACCTGGCTCAATCGTTGTTATTGTTATTGGAAGTTTCGAATTACGTGCTCTTGATCTCAGCCCATTGAAGTAGCTAGAAACGAATGCTTTGCTGGCACAATACGTAAGCGCAAGTCCCGTAGATACGTGAGCCGCAATTGATGAAACGCCAACGATATGACCCCCACCTCGCTTTATAAAATAGTCCATCGATATCGTTGACATCAATACTAGTCCACTTACATTTACATCAATTACTTGTTTTTGATATATCCAATCAAGCTGGTATTCTTGTGCTCCGACACCTGAATTCAAGACGATCAAATCTACGTCANCCAAAAGAGCGATCATTTGATTCATTTGCTGTTCAGCTTCCTCAAAATTTCTGAGATCGATGGGCATCACTTGATGTTCACCCTCTAAATTACTAACCAAATCCTCAAGTAAATTCTTTCTCCTAGCCATAAGGCCGAGTTGGTATCCTTTGCTTGAAAGTTGCTTAGCCATTTCTGCACCAATCCCCGAGCTAGCCCCAATGATAATTGCCCTCTTCATTTTCATCCCCTAAAAGAAATTGTTCTATCTGATTTAACTTTTCGTTTAACATGTATTTAAACATTAATAGTATCTATAAACTTAAATAATGATTTTGATTGCAATAATAATTCTGATTATTTGGGAACTCTACTGGACAGTAATGGCATGCTGGATGGCATCAAAAAGGAATGAGTTCAAATGGTTTGTTTTTATGCTTGTATTTAATCTGCTAGGAATTCCAGAAATTTACTATATTTATTCACGGGACATTAATAATGGAAAAGCTAAATAAGTGGCACTAGATTTGTAAACCCATTGTCACTTTTAACCGTTATTTTATAAGGAAACCAATTTAAAGAAATCAAATTAATTTAAAGGAGGATTTATGAAAAAACTGACAGGAATAATGTTTTATCTTTTAATCATGACAGGATGTGAAGAAAAGGCTACCGAGGTTGCAGAGATAGAACCAGTTGCTGATACTGAAACTGCCGCAGAGACAGTGCTACTCGAATATATGTGGTGCGATTTTGGTCCTGACACCAATGAAGAGGCAATGGCAGCGCTCACTGCAGAATTTAATGAAATAGTTAACGCATCAGAGTATAAAGCCTCAAGTGCTTGGGGATACATACCCTCATTCGAGACAGACTTATATGATGCGATTTGGTTGAATGTTTGGGCTGATGAAGAAACACGAGATTTAGGCTGGAAAGAGTGGTCTGAGAATAGTGCGGAAGCATTTCAAGCCAAATATGATTCGGTGTTAAGTTGTAAAGAAGATAAAGTATTCCACTTCAATGGTACAGCAGGCATAGAAGGTGGTGAATGGACTGCCGAACCACCATTTCAAGCCGAGTTTTCATTTTGCACCTACAATGAGGGGATGAACTCTGATAACTTAAATACAGCTTTGGGCAAATTCAACTCTTGGATCGATGCCGCTGCCGAAGCTCGAGGTTCACGAAGCAGTTATTTTTATGTGATGCACGACCCATTGTTTGATACGGCAACTGCAGATGGTACTGCAGGAGCCTATGACTATGCTATGGGTGCGTATTGGCAGAGTATGGAGGAAAAGGAGGCAGGATATGAGGGTTGGAAAGCAACCAATAACGGATTGCAAGATGAAATTGATGCTGTATCCACCTGTCAGATTTTTTCAATGGATGGTTATCCGATAATGATGCCCACGAGTTGAACACGTCTCTGAATACCAAGTAAATTAAACAGGGAGCCAGCTCCCTGTTTTTATTTCTGAAAGAGGAATCACTATCCTTCTACTCATTTTTGGCTGTTGCTGGAAAGCAAAAACTCAAGAGGTATATGCAATCTTTTTCGCCAAGAAGACGGAGTATGGCTCTCTCCCTCGAAGACAAGACTCCTCCAATCTTTATCTCTTATAAACCCATTTTTTTCCATAATGGAATCCATATGGGCTTGGCCAGGACCATAAGTCGAATCATAGCTCTCCGTTCCCCTATCAAAATAAATACGATGATTACCCGCCTGTGGCCAATGATTTTCATACCAGGATGTTACTGAGTTGCCTCCTAAAGGCCAATGTGTTGATAAACAGGCGGCACCTCCAAAAACCTCAGGATATTCGGAGATTGCATAAGCTGAAATCATTCCTCCCATACTAGATCCCATAATAAAAGTATTACTCTGATCAGATTTTGTTCTGTAATTTTGATCAACGTATGGTTTAAGCTCATCAACCAAAAACCTTAAGTATTTATCCGAGGTAATGTCCTCTTTCCTAATATCAGATTCTTTATGCAGAAATTCAGTTGCGATTTGCTCAGTTATCATTTTCTGCGGCATATACTCGGTACGCCTCTTTACTTTAGGTAAATTATAGACTGACACTAAAATTATCGGATCTATACTCCCCTCCTCTATAAGTCTCGCTACTGTTTTATCCACGTCCCAAAAGAATCCAGTCCCATATCTTAATTTTGCATAGAACCCCCAAATCTGCATCAGAACACCCTTATTTAAAGGCGAGGTAGGTTGATCAAACATCATTTGACCATCATGAAGATACATCACCGAATACTGTTGATCTGCATTTTTCTCGTATCCATCCGGCAACCAAATATCGACTGGACGATCTTCTACATGTTCAGATTTAAAAGATTCGATGTGATGAAATGTGCCTTTAATTTGAGTAGAGTCCAGATGTTCCTCCTTATCAATGCAGCCTCCGATCAAGACCATCAGCAATAATAGCGCTAGAATGCGCATTTTATAACTGCCCGATTACTGGCATTATCCTGCTAGGGTATTCAAGTAAGCTTCAATCTCATCAAAGCTTTTACGAGTAGCGTCAGATGAAATAACACCGGTTATTAAACTCTGACCTCTCTGGCCATCCAAATAACGATATAGGAGCAATCCATCGGTGAGAGCATCAATCGCTCCATTGCCATCAACATCAAGTTCTTTATCCAACGCATCGATTTTTTTTGCGATCGAACTCGAACCAAAACCTGATTGGTTCAAGTCTTTTACTAATTGCTCATCTCGCAAACCGAACATATATCTCAAGACTAATTTTCCATCTTCCGACGAATCTTGAAAATTATCATTATTGAAATCTAAAACCGCGCAATTGGCATCACAGTCCGCAAAAGTAGACACACAAAATAGATACATGAGTACGAAAAAACCCATTTTTTTAATTATATTCTTCTTTATAGCTCTCATACGAGTACGTCCTGTTTTTGCAATTTCTTAGTATAAACAATAACATCTTTTAAGTTTAAATAAAAAAATTCGACACACGCGATTATGAGAAGAACACTTCAAAAAATATTCATACTTTTTGTCTTTTCAGGATATGCAGTCGGACAGAATGAGAATTTAACTAGATCCGAATTAATAGAGACATTTAAAGCTGAGCAAAAATGCGTTGCCGATGCCTCTGAGGAAGAGAACTGGGGTGTGGTAACGCCTTGTGCAAAAAAATCACTTACCATACTTGAAGACCTTCTTGGACAAGATCATAAAAGTGTAGCTCTTATCACTTATGAATATGGATTGGCCCTTCGGTATAATCGAAATTTCGAAGAGAGTTCCGAAGTCTTAAAGCGAGCGGTGATGCGCTATGGTGCAGAATATGGGAAGAATAGTCCGGAACTGGTTCCAATTCTTTTAGATTATGCGTTAGCAGTAAATCAAACCGGAGATTTCGAGAGAAACTCACCAATCAATATTTATTCAAGAGCATTTAAAATATTCAAAAGTACTGAAGATTTTGATCCACTTGAATACGCTAATATGGTATCTGACGCTGTATCTGAGCTTCTCAAAAAGAATAATTTTATATATCAAAAATACACTAGAACAACACTTCGAGTAGCAAAAGAGGCCTTAAAGATATACTCAGAAGCTCTTGGTTTAGAGAATGAAAAAACGGCTGCCTTAAACTTTAACATTGGAAAGTTAGAGTTAGCTCAGAACAGATCTAGCAACATAAAAGCGTCCATCAAGTACCTAAGAGACGCGACAAAGAACAAGGAAATTGCACCTTTCGCATATGCATTTTTAATCAGAGCTTATGAGGAAAACAAGCAGAGTGACTTAGCGACAGAATTCTTATACAAACTAGCAGAAATACAGCAGACTGGACTGAAGAGTAATTCTGATTTTTATCCAATATTCATCCCAAAACCTGATTATCCTGATAGAGCACGAAGAAATGGTACTGAAGGTTATGTAATTTTGGAATTAACGGTGAATGAAACGGGTAATCCTATAAATATTTCAGTATTAGAGGAAAATCCTGAAAAAAGCGGTTTTGGAAAGGAGGCAAAAGAAGCAGCGAATGGCCTACGCTATATTCCAAAGGTGATTAATGGGAAGGCACTCGAAGTTAAAGGAGTTTTGTACAAATATACATTCAACATGGCAAAGTAAAAGTTATGTAGTTTGCTTGATTTTTTAAATTATCAGTCTAAGTAGGATCGATTAAACGGTTAATCCGTATGTAACCATAGAAACTTAAAAACCTAGTGAGGTAAAAAATCTAAATAAAATGAGCATGAAATCCCTCGATATTATAGTGGCTGGCGGTGGCATGGTTGGTATGGCAGTTGCTAATGCGTTAGCGCAATCTGACTTCAAAGTAGCAGTTATAGAAAATAAAAAACCTCAGAGTTTCGATATCAGTCAAGACTATGACCTTCGAGTATCAGCAGTCACTCTCGAAACTGTGGATTTCTTAAAAAATATTGATGTATGGGATTCTGTTATCGAAACTCGCATATGTCCTTTGAAAGCAATGAGAGTTTGGGAAGAATCTGGATTTGGTGATGTCACCTTCGACGCAAAGACAATCGAAGAAGATAATATTGGATACATTATTGAAAATAGAATCTTACAATTAGCGCTCTGGGAAAAAGCTGAGAGTGATGCAAATATAAAAATCTTTTGTCCAGAGACCCATACAAACATCCACGTCGATAATGATCAGGTTGAAGTAACATTATCGAATGGCGATAAAATCTATTCTAAGCTTCTTGTTGGGGCTGACGGTGCTAGGTCATCAATTCGAGAGCAGTTCTCTTTTGGGGTTAAATCCAAGCAATACGATCAGTCATGCCTTGTAGCGAATGCAAATGTTGTAAATAATTCTCAAAATATAACATGGCAACGCTTTACGCCAAGCGGTCCGCAAGCATATTTACCTTTGGATGATAATACAGGCTCAATCGTCTGGTACGACTCCGCAGAAGCAATCCAATCGTATGTTGATTTGTCCAATGAGGATTTGAGTAAGAAAATGATGAGAGAATTTCCACGGGAAATTGGGAAAGTAATTATCAAAGATAAAGCAAGCTTTCCTATTTTCAAACAACATGTTGAGAAATATGTTTTGGATAACGTCACACTAATAGGAGATTCCGCGCATGTAATAAATCCTCTTGCAGGACAAGGAGTAAATCTAGGCTTTCAAGATGCAGAATGTCTCTCAAGAATTTTAAATGCTGCGAGAGATAAAACCAAAAACTGGGCATCCTCTCGAGCGATGATCAAGTATGAAAGGGAGAGATATTTCCATAATTCAGCCATGATGAATTTAATGAATGTTTTCTACTATGGTTTTAGTAATGACAATCATCCTCTTAAACTGGCGAGAAATCTGGCCTTGTCATTCGGCAATTTCCAACCTATTAACAAAATGATGGGCCAGTTAGGTGCAGGCAAGCTAAAGAGCAAACTCTTCGCAGAATAAGGCAAAAAATCAAGGCAGGCAGATTAAGAATTAGCCCCTACATCTTTATACTCAGAAACGTGAGTATTTAAAAGATTTTGTATAAGCTATTGGTTGGTTTGTAACAGAGCTGATTAATGTCTAATAGGAAAACGAACTGGGTAAACAATACAATGATTACTTGTCTTGCAATTGCATTGGTGCTTTTTGCTTACCGATACTTTAGGGACGGAGTCCTCTTCTGAATGTTGATATCTACTGCAGATAAAATGAAAATTTCATACTCGATGATTTTTGCTCTGCTCCTATGCTCTTGTGGCGGTGGCGGCGGAGGTAATGCATACAATGAACAACCGAATGAGACAATAACTGAGCCGAGTGCCCCAACTATTACGAATATTAGCGCGGGGGACAGCGCTTTAACTATCGAATTTTCTGAACCCTCTGACAACGGAGGTGCGGCAATAACTGGATATGAAGCAATTTGCGTTTCAGACTCTGATTCTCAGACAAATAATGGATCAGAGAGTCCAATAACTGTATCAGGTTTGACCAATAATGTAGTTTATTCTTGCTCGGTGACAGCCTCTAATAGTGAAGGAACAAGCGCGCCCTCGCCTGCGGAGACCGCAACACCAGAAGGCACATCATCAATACCTGGGTCGACTGCGGGAATTGAATGTGAATATAGTTATGCTGAGTTTAACTCCTCTGCATCAGTTAACGCGATCAGTTCTTCGGATTGGATTTGTGATTCTCGAAGGCGGCTTACAGCTAATGGTATCCCAGATCATAATGTTGGTTCATTTCCAAATCCACATAATCCAAATACCATTTCAGAACAGTCAATTTCTGCAGTTTTTCCAATAGAGCCTATCGAAACTGAAACAAGCACAGAACTGGGTGGTCCAAGAGGCGTGCTTGGCTATGTTCTTAACGGAGTAAAGATTGATGCTGGAACAGCTGGTAGTTGTAATGATGCAGGAACAAGCTGCAGCTTGGCTCCGCCAATGCAAGGTAGTTGGAGTAT
Source organism: Porticoccaceae bacterium (assembly GCA_002710745.1). Taxonomy (GTDB): domain Bacteria; phylum Pseudomonadota; class Gammaproteobacteria; order Pseudomonadales; family Porticoccaceae; genus AAA300-D14. The sequence goes on along the minus strand of PALW01000046.1, from coordinate 46,837 downwards.
AGAGGCACTAGGGCAAGACTCATTTAACTTTGGTGATGATGCAAATCATGCTCACGTTCAGCCTACTGGATCCTATCATTATCATGGCATACCTGAGGGATTTATGACTAAGCTAAATAAAGGGAGTGCAATGACACTAATTGCTTGGGCTGCCGATGGATTTCCAATTTATGCTAGGTATGGTTACGAGGATTCAATGGATCTAAATTCTCAGATAGTTATCATAGAAAGTAGCTACAGCTTAAAATCTTCACCAGATGCTAATAGACCTGATATTTCAGATTATCCCATGGGAACTTTTACGCAAGATTATGAATTTATTGAGGGAAGTGGGTCTAAATTAGATATTTGTAATGGACGCTTTGGCGTTACCCCCGAATTCCCAGAAGGCCTTTATCATTACTATGCGACTGATACTTTCCCATTTCTGCAAAGATGCGTTAAAGGAGCTCTATAATTCAAAAGAAACTTTTTAAAGAAAAATATCTCGCCATAATAATCTGCCTCGCCTTGTGGCTATTCTGTTCAAACTCACTAGCTCATCTTCTCGAAAATCAAAAGGGAACGATTAATTTCACTCAAAATGGGGCATTCTTGGCCGCATCAATTCCAGTTAGTGGACTTTCGAATATCCAATTAAGTGATAATGGAGGTCTTTCAATTGAAGAATTTAATGCCAAATTGGATTTAATAAAAAAAGAAGTTCTCGCGGGAATAACACTCCAAGGTCAAGATAAAAAAACCGTAGTATTAAGGGGCTTAATTTTAAACTTAGTTCATATAGACCATAAAATAAGTATCCCTGCTCCCCAACTTATGGTTCTTGGACGATTCATTGCGCGAGATAAACCAGAGTCATACAGCCTGGAGATATCTTTATTTGGGAAAAATCCTAATGAAAATAAGATAACAATCACTGCTACTGCCAATAAAAAATCTCAAATCTTGGAGTTCACTGAACAAAAATTCAGACATCTAATTTTCTCTTTAGTTAATAATTGACAGATCTAAAAGTTATTTAGTAATAGACAAATCGCCATCACAAAACTAAACATTAGTGCAAGAACTATTACTTGGATATTTTTAACACCTTCGTAGGCAGAACTACTTATTACTGATGAGACTAAATCAAAGTTTGTGGAATCTCTTGGCAATAATTTTTCTAGAGCATAGAAAATCAGAATACTCACACAAAACCCAATTAAGTTCCACCAAAGCCAAGACAACTCTATTAGTAGATAAGCTGTCAAAAAGTTACTCACTAAGCCACACCAAAAACCAATTAGAGCAAAGCTCTCCCTAGCTCGTTTGCCCGCTAATATCGCAATTGTCACGAGCGCTAATATTGGCCCATTAACCATAGAGCCAATTTTATTTACAGCTTCAAGCACTGTAGGCGCAATATCCTCAACATAAAAAGAGAAAGCGATCGCAAAGATTGCCCAAAAAATCGTACAAATTCTTCCGTATAGTAATAACTCTCTACCTGATGTTTGATTTTTTAATTTTGGTTTAATGAAATCCTCCACCGTAACAGCTGCAAGGCTATTTAGAGCAGAGTCAATCGATGACATTGCGGCCGCTACCAGACCAACAAGAACCAAACCNACCAATCCAGGCGAGAAATTTTGGGAGACAAACTGTGGGAAGACTAANTTNTAATTACGTTTACCACTTTCTAACANGGGAAGTGAGTCGATNANTTGNNCGTCCTGAAGTGAAAATATAGCTAACCCTAAACCNAAAAAACAATACAACAGAACTAAGGGAAACCGAAACAACCCATTTAAAACTAGAACTTTTCCAGTCTCCTGCGGGGATTTAGTCGCTAAAATTCGTTGGGCCTGACTTTGGTCGCAGCCATAGTACGCTGCATACAGAAATATGCCACCAAAGAGCATTGGCCAAAATCCATAGTCATTCCCAGAAAAACCCCAATCGTTCAGCAAAGTCACATCTCTATTTGAAGAAAAAAAATCCCAAGAAATAGAATTACCGATCAAAATTAATGAAACTAATACTGCAGTAGTCAGCAGAATTAGTTGGATAACATCACTAATAACGACTGCTCTCAATCCTCCTACTATGTCGTAAATCACAGTTAGTAGCATCAATATCAGTAAGGCAAATAGATAAGTAACTTGTAGAGCGAAAGATATAACTAGTGCACTACCATAAATAGTAACACCGGTCGCGATAGCTCTAAAAAAAAGAAAACAACCAGCTGCCGTAGTTTGACTTCTTCTGCCAAGATTCGTCCTTAAGACCTGATAAATTGAGGTCACACCCATTGCACGAGCTGGAATGAGTAAAAAAAGCAGAAACAACATTGCTAGCGGCACTGCAAGCTCATATTGGAGCCATATAAGTCCGCCCCCTGCAACGAATCCTACAAATGCAGGGGCGCCAAGAAGGCTATTTGTAGAACACTGAGTGGCTATTGTGGAGGCAGCAAGACTAGTTGATGAAAATGTTCGTCCTCCCAAGAAATAATCGTTTGAATCTGATTGCCTTCTGCCTGATCGGAATGCAATACCTAGCATAAATAAGAGATAGATAACGACAACAAGCCAGTCAATACTTTCCATTAAAAACCATTGGGAGTAGACATGATCATTTAGATTTATTTGGTTCCCAAATCACTCGCACTAATCAAAAAGTAATCTTTGTCTTCACGTTCTGAATACGCGATTTTCATTGCAAGGCGAGGTGTGTTTGAAATATTCTCCCGGGACATATGAGGTTCAAAGCTGTCAAATATTACAGCAGAGCCTCGCTTAAGATTAATTATTTCAACGTCCGACTCGATTTCTGGTATCAGTTCACTTTTTATTAACAGAGGGAATCCTCCCTTTTTATCTTCAATAAGCTCATGATCCATAAGAGATCCGTTATTGAAATCACTTATCGATGGCATATCTACCTCATTACTTTTGACTAAGTTCAGAGCACCTCTTTCTTCAGTAATGTCCTCAAGTGCTATCCAAACAGAAATTATCGATGCTTTTTCATCTCTCGTAGCCCAATATGCTCTATCTTGATGCCACTCAGTCTCTACGCCTCCCGGTTTTTTAAAGAGTAAAACAGCATGATCAATAACTGGCTCTTTATATGCGAGCTGTTCTGATATTTTTGGCCATACAGACTGATGAATGGAGTTTAAAACATCCAGGTTACGCGATTTATTTCCATTATTTGAAAAAAAATCCTTATCAACAAAAACATGCTGATCTCCTTTGTTTGAAGAAATCAGATAGTCTGCTCTGCAAAGTAGATTTTCAATTATTTCACCTGACAATATATTTTCTGATGTTGCCCACATAAGCCACCCTCCGGATGTCTTCGATAACAAAGTTGTATTTATAAAATAGCATTTATGAATTATAGTTTGTTTATGAAATTTAAAGTTAATGCATATATTTCACCCAATATTTTTTACAGTAACCCAACAAAACTTTGGTTATTTTTTGCCTTAAATATCTTACTTATCAGCACACCTATGAAAACAACTGCGTCTGAAAAATTTAACTGGATAATCGCAAGCCCGGAATCTAAAGACCTTAATTCAAAAATTCTAAAGAAGCTTGATCAAGAGTTAAAAAAAGGTGATCACGGTTATGTCGATAGTTTTATCATAATTAAAGAGAATGTGATCGTTTTCGAAGAATACTATGAAATAGATTATGGTGATCTAACCGAAAAAAGATTTGGTGAGCAGAAAAATATCATGGAGAAAAATTATGGCCAATATGCTAATCCAATGTATAACTACTATGATTCTAGATGGCATCCTTACTATAAAGAAACAGACCTGCATACAATTCAATCAGTAACCAAGAGTGTCACATCGGCACTATTCGGAATAGCTATAGACAGGGGCTTTATTTCTAGTATTGATCAAGAGATTGTTGAATATTTCCCAGACCATGTCTTGTTATTTGATGAGGCGAGAAAAGAAGCGATAACTATCCGTGATTTACTTACCATGACCGCAGGAATTAAGTGGGATGAAGATAGTTACAATTACACAGATCCTCTAAACGATGCGGCAAATATGGAAAACAGTAAAGATTGGTTAAACTATATTTTGTCAAAACCTATGGAGTACGAACCAGGCCAAAAATTTGTTTATAACAGCGGTATTACTATTATTCTCTCTCATATTCTAGAACAAACAACCGGTCTGAGCGCTGAGAAGTTTGCAGCTAAATACCTCCTTGAACCATTAGAAATAAAGGATTTCTTCTGGAAGAAAACACCTAAAGACCTAACAGATACGGAGAGCGGCTTATATTTGTCATCCCGAGATTTCGCGAAAATAGGTTTACTATATTTGAATAATGGAATGTGGAATAGCAGACAAATAGTACCAGAGGATTGGATAAATCAGACGGTTACCCCAGCAATTGAGACAGAGTTTAGCAACGGTAATGCCTATGGGTTTCAATGGTGGCTTCACAATTACGAAAAAGGCTCTAATAAGATTATGTATTGCGGAAGTGGTTATGGAGGTCAATACCTTCTAATTTTTCCAGAATATGATTTAGTAGCTGTTTTTACTGGTTGGAATGTTTTTGATGTTGAGCGACCAGCAAAAGAGTATCTTGCCAGTAGAATTTTAACTGCATTAGAGTAAAAAATCAGTCTGAGGATAACCAATCAAAGGTATTAAGAACAAAATTTTTCCAATCATAACTTGGATCATTCATGCCAGCTACACTCTTGTGACCATCCTCCAAATCAAACTCCATCGCAAAAAAACCATTTGAATCTCCAAAGGCAGCAATTTTCCCCTCACCGAACTCCCCAACCAAACCTTGGGAATCGCCAGAGCCGATCGGACCCATCTCGGCTCCGCGCCACTCCCTTTTTAAGTTCTCAATTTTATCCGATAATTTTAAAATATTGATGTAAGTCGATCCATTTAGTGCACTTCCTCCATAGCTTGCGAGTTTCTTTACTGATCTTTTTCCACTCACAACTGGGTGATTATCTGCTAGTGAATCAGATGTAAATAAAATTTGGCCTGGATTATTCTCGTAATTATATCTATCGATTACCACTCCTATCGAAGTATCTATCCCGAATATATTCAGCAATGGTTGAACTGCCAAATCGAAAGGAAAATGCTCACTAAATACCAAAATTGAACCTCCTCTCTTTACCCAATTTTCCAAATCTTCTAATTCTTTGGAAGTAAATGCACTCTCATAAGTTTGATCGGGATTCATGAAATTGGTTGCCATAGGTGTGACGACAACAAGAATTTTATATTTCCCTAGCAGGTCTGAAGAAAATTTTTCAGCGCTTGTGTCTACATTATAACCATCCGAAATTAATAAATTTTCTAACGGCTTTATAAAGTTAAACTGAACAAAGAAATTATTATGTCAACCATCAATCAATATTCTCGGACCGTTTCCAGCTTTATAGCTTGGTGTAGGAATATTCGAGTCAAAACTTTCATCATTACTCATGGGAAACTGAGGTTGTGAAAAACAAACAACAGCGCTCATAGATAGGAGAACAAGAATGGACAGCAAAAAGTTAATATTCATCAGACCGAGTATACATTATAGTTAATGGTTATTAATTAATTGGAAACCCTTTACATGTTAAAAAATCTTTATTCTATGAAAGACAAAATTTGTCTGATAACCGGTGGATCAAGCGGACTGGGGAGTTATATTGCGCAGGGATTTTTAGAGGCTGGAGCCAAAAGAGTATATATAACCGCAAGATCAGAGGAAAAGTTAACAGCCAAAGCAAGTGAGTTGTCAAAATTAAGTGGTGGAGAATGTATTGGTATCACTGGAGATTTAAGTACACTCGACGGAGTTAATGAATTAGCGTCTTTGATCAAGAAAAAAGAATCAAGCTTGGATGTTCTTGTAAATAATGCGGGGATTGGGCTTGGTAGTCCTATAAAAACAATGACTTCAGAGGATTGGGATAGAACAATGAATCTCAACACGAAATCACCTGTATTTCTGACTCAAGCCTTAGTAGAGCCTCTGAAAAACAAATCAAGTCTTCATGAGCCATCCCGAGTAATATTCATTAGTTCAGTTGCAGCAAGCATTGTGGTACCAAGTGTTTTGGCGTACTCGTCCAGCAAAAAAGTTCTAGAACATTTAACTTCGCAATTAGCGCTTGCTTTAACCGATGATTTCATCCGAGTAAACGCAATAGCCCCTGGGAGATTTTATTCAGAGATGACGAGAAGAGCATGGCAAGATCCTGAAGCCGAGTCATTCAAAGCTGAGCTTGAGCGAATCCCTGCACATAGGTACGGTGATCTTGAGGACATAGCAGGTGTCGCAACGATGCTTTGCAGTCGAGCAGGTGCCTATTTTCATGGAGAAGTTCTTAATCTAGATGGCGGGTACCGTCTCAGACATTAAAAATGATTTTAAAAAGTCTATTTATCTTATTTATCTCTTTCACTCCCCTTCTTTATGCAGGAAATATGTCAGTCCAATCCTGGAATATCGATGGTGAAGTTAGAACAGCACACGTTTTTACTCCAGATCTGAACGAGTCGAATGGGCTACCACTAGTTTTTGTTTGGCACGGTCATGGTGGGACCGCATCGCGGTTTCTCGATCGATTTCCATTACATAAAGTTTGGCCAGAAGCCATAATCGTCTACCCTCAAGGCCTGAAGTCCAAAGCACCTTATGATGTGAATGGTGACAGAACTGGCTGGCAATATAATATCGGTGACCATAACGATAGGGATTTGAAGTTTTTCGACATCATGCACAAAGAGTTGAAAAAAAATTACAGCATTAATGCAAATCAAATTCATTGCACCGGATCCTCAAATGGTGGCAGCTTCACCTATTTATTAATGCAAGCACGGCCAAATATTTTTGGATCAGTTACTCCAGCAATCTCGGGACATATTGGCCGTGAGCAAATTGATAAACTAAACTTGCCAGAGATTCCAATTTTTCATATTACTGGAGAGAAGGAGAGAAGTTATAAGCAACAAAAGAATCTAGTTATGAAGATTCTAACTGAAAGAGCGAGCAATCGTCCCAAAACTTGGAACAACGTCGATGGTGCAAATTTGTATGAAAGCAAAAAAGGCGATGTGGTTTGGTATTTACATGCTGATGGCCACAGATGGAGAACCAAAGACACCCAATTAGTAGCTGATTTTTTTAAGACTTATCCCAAGTATCGTAGTTGAAAACTTCTAAATTAATTAAAGGTGTCTCAAATTTCATAAAACATCTTTCAAAATTAACTTGCACGAACGGTTGTTAAACATTTACTGACAATGATTAGCACCCTTTTTGTACCTAATTTCTAGCTCATAATCCTCGCAACGTATAATTAAAGCGCGGCTTGATGTATCTTCAAAAAGCGATGTCCTGCAAGTACGGCTTTATTGAAGAGAATGTCATGACAATTTTATTAGCGTCTCGTAGAGGAGATTAAAACCCTTTAGACTTTTTAATATCCATTAGTGAGGGCGATGAATGATAAGTGCTATTTACTCTAACTATAGAGCAAGGTGCGAACGTAGGGACAAAAAAAAACAGAGCTAAGCTCTGTTTTTTAAATTTAATCCGAGTTCCCCAGGCGTCTAAAGCGAGATTTCTCTTTAGCTCCTCGGGTGGTATCTCTTCACCCTTGGTGGGTCGTAAAGCTCTCTTTTTGCCGGCGCTCTACAACGCTTTCTTCCTGAGGACTCTCCTTCCAACTTCCCTCGCATTCCCGTCTGCAGTTGTTCCTGCGTCAGTCGTTGTCAGTTGTTTTCTATATTAGCAAAATAAAACTGTGTGTCAACTAAAAAAGTAAAAAAAAACACTTTTTTTTTACTTTTTTTAAAATCAAACAAAATATCTTATAGTTATAAATCTTTCTTTATAATCTACTTTAAGAGTAAAGAATCATTTCTCAATAATGACTTATTTTTTTTGATGCTTATAATGAAAATAAATCAAAATACTTCAGGAACTGATGCTTTGATTACACATGTGACACCAAAAATCTTAATTCTTATTTTATTCAGCTTTCTAGCTTTTAGTCTCCAATCGAATACCCCTGAAAGCGATAAAATCACCAACGCGAAAACCTATGTTTTTGTGCATGGCGCTGGCGGAGGTGGGTGGGATTGGAAAGCACTAGGTAATTTATTAGCCAATCGGGGGCATTCTATTCATCGAATAACCTTAACCGGTCTTGGAGAGCGAGCCCATCTCTCAAACTCCTCAATAAACCTCACCACGCATATCAATGACGTCACAAACACAATAGTATTTGATAAGCTGAAGAATATCGTACTAGTCGGACATAGCTATGGAGGGATGGTAATAACTGGTGTAATGAATAAATTACCGAAATCTATTCGTCACGCTGTTTTCTTGGACGCAGCCGTCCCCAAACATAACATGTCAGCAGTTGAATTTTGGCCGAGTATTAATAAACACCAGATAAGGGATGGATTGGTTTACTTCTCTTGGTTAAAACCCAATAGCCTTCCACCTCATGATGTTCCTCAATCTCTTGCTTCTTTCACCGAATCTGTCGAGTTTAACAACGAATTAGCACATAACATCCCAGCAACTTATATTGAGTTCACTGATAATGTCGATGAATTCAATAGTGATACATCTGTAAGCAAATCATGGAAGATAGCAGAATCTAGGGGGTGGTCTTTAATTGCGATTGAGAGTGATCATAATGCTCAGCGCTCGAATCCCGTTTTATTAGCAAATCTCCTAGAGAATATTAGCGACTAAACAAGAAAGTACTCTCAAAAACATACCTCGAGCTCGATTTTTGAAACAAACATAGTAGTTTTGAATATATCGTCTATAATCGCCGCTTTCTTTGCGCGGATAACATCAATGTCAACAAGCAACCTGCGAAATATCGCAATAATCGCACACGTGGATCATGGAAAAACTACACTGGTAGATAAATTACTGAGCCAGTCAGGAACACTCGACAGAAAAACAATTACATCAGAGAGATTGATGGACTCTAACGATCAAGAGAAAGAGCGAGGAATAACTATACTCGCCAAGAATACAGCGATTAATTGGCAAGACTTTCGCATCAACATTGTTGACACTCCTGGGCACGCTGACTTTGGTGGAGAGGTTGAGCGAGTGCTTTCAATGGTCGATTCTGTTCTTCTTTTGGTTGATGCTGTTGACGGGCCCATGCCACAAACCAGGTTTGTTACTCAAAAAGCTTTTGAGCGAGGTTTGTGCCCAATAGTGGTAATTAACAAAATAGACAGACCTGGCGCGAAGCCAAATTGGGCAATGGATCAGGTATTTGACTTATTTGATAACTTAGGTGCAACTGATGAACAGTTAGACTTTTCGACAGTCTTCACATCAGCTATTAATGGTATAGCGGGATTAGACTGCGATGATGTGGCAGATGACATGAAACCTTTATTTCAGACGATCATTGAACAGGTGCCACCTCCAAAGGTGGACAAGGATGGTCCTTTTCAAATGCAAATTTCTGCATTAGATTATGATAGCTATACAGGAGTAATCGGAGTTGGGAGGATATCTCGAGGATCGGCCAAACCCGGAATGCAAGTATGTATTAATAATATCCACGGTGAAAATAGAAAAGGGAGAATTCTCTCTGTAAAAGAATACCTTGGCCTCGATCAATTTGATACAGAAGTCGCTCATGCAGGAGATATTGTTTGTATTAATGGTATTGATGGCTTGTCAATATCAGATACGTTATGTGATCCAGATCATATTGAGCCTCTTCCCAGTTTAAGCGTTGACGAACCCACTGTAAGTATGACTTTCAATGTCAATGACTCGCCCTTTGCTGGCTTAGAGGGCAAATTTGTAACGACAAGAAATATTAAGGATCGTCTTGATCAAGAACTTATACATAACGTTGCACTCAAAGTTTCACCTGGTGATTCTCCCGATAAGTTCATTGTCTCTGGCCGAGGAGAACTCCATTTATCTGTTTTGATAGAAACAATGAGAAGAGAAGGATTTGAATTGGGTGTATCCCGTCCAGAAGTGATTACAAAAGAGATTGATGGTCAAATTCATGAGCCATATGAGCAAGTAGTAATTGATGTGGAACTAAATCATCAAGGCATAATTATGGAGGAAATGGGGAAAAGAGACGGTAATATAAAAAATATTGAGCCTGACAATAAAGGAAGGGTCCGACTCGAATTTCTTGCACCATCGCGAGGTTTGATTGGATTTAGAGGGACATTTTTAACAATGACATCTGGATCTGGAGTAATGACAAGTATATTTGATCGTTACGCCCCTGCGACAAAACCTGAAAACTATAAACGAGTAAATGGTGTTCTAATTAGTATGACAAAAGGAAAAACAACTGCTTTTTCTCTATTTAACATCCAAGCGAGGGGAAAGTTATTTCTTGGCCATGGCTCAGATGTATACGAGGGACAGATTGTTGGCATCCATTCCAGATCTAATGACTTGGTAGTGAATCCTACAAAGGGTAAACAGCTTACTAATATAAGAGCCTCAGGAATGGACGAGGCACTCACATTGGTACCGCCGATAAAACAAACGTTAGAACAATCTCTAGAATTTATTGACGATGATGAACTCGTTGAGGTGACACCCAAAAGTATTAGGTTAAGAAAAAAACTTCTATCCGAGATTGAGCGAAAACGAAAAACAAGATAACTAAGTAACTTAACTTTCTATTTTTGCGCCATCTATAGTAAATCGGGACAGAAATTCCCAAATAACACTTGGCACATTAACGGCATCGTCTCCATCTCCTTTCGATTGCCACTCATGACCAACTTCATCCAATTTCCAGTAGTTTATTTCGACGCCATCACGACAGTTAGACCAAATTCCTAATGTGCCTATTGAAGTGTCTTGACCCTGTTGTATTGATTGCTCCTTAAATTCATTGCATTGATTGATATTTTTCCAATAAGTTACGACTCCTTCTGTTGATCCATTATCCTCGAGAGGTAAATACTCAGGACCTCCATCAATATAAATCACATCATCCTGAACGCCATGCAAATGCACAATTGGCATAGCATGAATGGAGTTACATGTCTGGTAGGTTGTTTCACCCATTAATCCCGCAACCGGTGCGATTGCTGCGATCTTATGACTCAGGTTACAGGCAATATGATATGCCATAAAAGCACCATTCGAGAATCCAGCTGTATAAATTTCTTTTGGTTCCGCATTAAAATTATCAATCGTCCAATCAATTACTTTCTCGAGAAACTCAATGTCATCTTCTCCAGTATCCCAGCCAGTAGAATTCTTCTCCTCATAAAGCAAACCTTGAGGATAAATCGTAATGAAAGTATGTTCATCTGCCTTATCACGAAACCCAGAATAAGCCATATTAGCGTCAGCATAATCGCCTCCTCCATGGAGACTTATCAAAACAGGAACGGGTGGAATTTGATCGGAATATGCTTCTGGCAAATGAATGAAAAATTCGCGTGTTAAACCACCGCTAGAGATTGTACAAAATTGAGTGTTTTCTGCTTCCGAGTAATCTGAACACCCCGGAGCAGCTTCCGTATCAGAGGTATCATCAATAAACTCCTCTATCGGTTCCTCCTCTTTTTCTGTAACGTATCCCCCTCCTCCACAAGAAAATAAGGATAGTAATAAAGCACCAAAAAAAACATAAGCCAGCACGCTTATGGGATTGTTAAATCTTGGATTAAACATAGTCATTAGTGTATCGAAAAATTACCCGTAAAGTAAAAATTCTCCACGAAACTTTGTAGCTATTAAGGTCTCCGACAAAAAATTTGTGTGTCTGATGCTATTTGTGCAATCATCCCTCTCTAAAAAGTGAGAAAGTTTATGGAAATTCCGGCTCATTTACATTTTAAAATGCCTCCCGAGTGGGCTAATCATTCGTGCTGCTGGATGCAATGGCCTACCGATAATTTTCCGTCAGACGTCACATCGAGCTGGTCTAATTTTGATGTCGATAAAGGAAGAATTTCATGGGCCGAAGTAGCAAATACTATCTCTCAATTTGAAGATTTAAAAATGATTGTCCATCCCGACAATATTACTAGCGCAAAAAAACTTTTATCTCATCGAGTAAAGATTTTTAATTTACCAATAAATGATGCCTGGGCTCGTGACTCTGGCGCTATATTTCTTTTAAACAATGAACAGAAGTTAGGTGGAGTCGATTCAGATTTTAATTGCTGGGGCTATAAAACAGATTTTGAGTTAGATGATCAAGTCGCAAACTTTATGATTAAATCCTCGGGAGCTAAATATTTTAAAAATAATATGGTTTTAGAGGGCGGTTCCATTCATGTTGATGGACAAGGAACAATGCTTACGACAGAGCAATGTTTATTACATGAAAACAGAAATCCTGAACTTACTAAATCAGAGATAGAGGATAATTTAAAAAAAACGTTTGGAGTGACCAATATTATATGGTTAAAACATGGCACTGATGAGGGCACTGATGGGCACATAGATAATGTTGCTTGTTTTTCAGCGCCAGGCACTGTAATCGCTATGACCTGTAATGACAAGCATGATCCTTATTATGATAGATTAAACGAAAATCTTGAGGTACTTAAGACATCAATAGACTCATCAGGAAATCGCTTAAAAGTAATAGAGCTAGAAATGTCTTACAAACGAATTATTCCAAAGGATGATGAACCATGCTCTTACATAAATTTTTATATCGCTAATAACGCGATCGTATTGCCAATATTCAATGATAAAAAAGCAGATGAGAATGCAAAACAGATAATCCAAGCAGAGTTTCCAAATAGGAAGTTAATATGTTTGGATGGAACTCAAATATTGTTAGGTGGTGGCGGTGTGCATTGTATTACTCAGCAGCAACCGAGGAGTCAGAATGGATAAGGTAAAAGTGGCTGCAACTCAGATGAGTTGCTCAAATGATATAAATAAAAATATCGAAAACGCAGAAAAACTAGTCAAAAGTGCAGCAGCAAAAGATGCGAAAATTATTCTAATTCAAGAGCTATTTGAGTCACAATACTTTTGCATGGATCAAAGGGAGGAGCTCTTTGAATTAGCAAAGCCATTTGACAATCATCCTACAATAAAAAGAATGAGCGTATTAGCAAAAGAATTAAAAGTTGTCATACCGGTGAGTTTTTTTGAAAAAGCAAATAGAGCATACTTCAACTCCATCGCCGTTATCGACGCAGATGGCTCAATTATGGGAGTCTACAGAAAATCTCACATACCAGATGGGCCAGGTTATCAAGAAAAGTTTTATTTCAACCCAGGAAATACTGGATTTAAAGTATGGGAAACAAAATATGCCAAGATTGGAATAGGAATATGCTGGGATCAGTGGTTTCCAGAAGCAGCTAGGAGCATGGTGTTAAAAGGAGCAGAGATACTGCTTTACCCGACCGCTATTGGCGGTGAACCCGAAACTGACGGTTTTGATAGCTCTGATATGTGGCAAAGAGCGATGATTGGACATTCGGCTCAAAATCAAATACCCGTTATAGCCTCAAACCGGATTGGAACCGAAGAAGGGATAGACAACTCGAATTATTTTTATGGAAGATCTTTCATTACTAATCATATTGGAGACAAAATAGCTGAGGCCGGAAGAGATAAAGAAGAAGTTTTAATAGGTGAAATCGATTTAAAAGAAGCTGAAACTTTGAGGAATGTTTGGGGTATTTTCCGAGACAGGCGCCCTGATCTATACTCAAATCTCATGACAGTCGATGGATGATTTTCGAGTTTTAAAGATCATCCTCAATAAACGCCTGCGGCATAAGTCTATCTTTCGGATCAACACAATCCTCATAAGTCAGAAATATTCCTCTCTCATCTGTACTTTTTTCCGAACGCGCCGATAACTGGATTCCCTTTTTCGACAGAATCTTATTGAAAACCTCTGTATCACACAATTTCTGGCCAAAATAGATCTGTGAAACATTGTTCAAATTTAAGTTAACAGAATTCAGGATGCTCAAAAACTCATTACAAGAGCCTTTGAAAACTCCGATTTTGCGACGATCTAAGTAGACTGTATAAAGGAACCTAATCATAGATGGCCTATATTTCAACGCCCTCTGTTGAAGGCATTGAAAACTCTTCTGCATCACCAGTATTTTTTGTTCCAGCCATCTCTACCAACATTATCCAACATTCTTCAGGAGCAAAAGGTTTATGAGTGGTGTTTTTTTTTACAACGCACATTTCTCCTTCTCGAATACGAAATGTATTGCCCTCTAACTTCACAAACATCTCACCCTTAATTACTATNAANGCCTCNTCNGTATGATCATGNTTNTGNAAGACNAATTCNCCCNTGATTTTNNCAATTTTAAATTGATGATCNTTTAACTCAGCAACAATTTTAGGAGACCAAANGTCNTNNAAAAGATTGAATTTACTATTTAAATCAATTACTTGCATTTCGAATGATTATATAAAAAAATCAGGCACCAAATCAGAGATATCAAGGTTTTGATCAACCTGGTATTTAACTAAATCGGTAATACCCTCTGAATTTAAAATCTCGTCATCTATACAAAAATTTCCTGTGAATTTCTTACTATCCCTGTTCATAATTATATAAGCCGCATCTGCCATTATTTCAGGAGTTCTGGATTTCGCCATCATTACTTCACCGCCTAGGTGATTTGCAACAGCAGCAGTAGCTATAGCAGTTCTGGGCCAGAGTGCATTAAATGCAATCCCAAACCTTTTATACTCGCTATGCATACCTAGTACACACATGCTCATCCCAAATTTCGCCATGGTATATCCCACATGATTTTGAAACCATCTTGTTTCCATATTCAATGGCGGTGATAAGTTTATTACGTGAGGATTTTCAGATTTTTTCAGGTAAGGGACTGCCTTTTTCGAACAAAGAAAAGTACCACGGGTATTTATGCTATGCATAAGGTCATAATTCTTCATGCTTAAAGAATCTGTATCAGACAAATTTATGGCACTTGCATTATTAATTAAAATATCAAGCCCTCCAAACTTTGAGATTGTGGCTTCTATCGCAGCCTCCACCTGATCCTCAAATCGCACGTCCACAATCAACGGAAGCGCTTTCCCTCCTGAAGACTCTATTTCTTCTGCAGCAGTATATATTGTGCCGGGTAACCTTGGATGGGGCTCTTTGGTTTTTGCAGCAATGACTATATTTGCTCCATCTCTCGCGGCTCTTTTAGCTATAGCTAATCCAATACCTCTGCTTGCACCAGAAATAAAAAGTGTTTTACCTGACAAATTTTCCATTCATTGTGCCTATTTATTAAACTATGAAAGNCCACCTTCAGTGAGNTTTTNTGGATCTAATAAAGCTTCAAGTTCAGCTCTAGAGAGATCTGTTTCTCGTTCTGCTAC
The DNA here is from genome assembly GCA_002710745.1 of Porticoccaceae bacterium. Lineage (GTDB taxonomy): Bacteria > Pseudomonadota > Gammaproteobacteria > Pseudomonadales > Porticoccaceae > AAA300-D14. The sequence goes on along the minus strand of PALW01000046.1, from coordinate 31,463 downwards.
ATCTAGAACTGGTAATCCCTCTTGGTATGCCTTTTTCGCAATCTCCGCGGCTTTAAGGTAACCAATGATTGGGTTTAAGGCTGTAACAAGAATAGGATTTCGACTCAAGGCTTTGGATATCTGACTTTCGTTAACAATAAAAGTCTTGATTGCTTTATCTGCCAGAAGGGTTACTACATTTGCAAGAATATCTATACTTGACAAGATGTTTTCACAAATCATTGGCAGCATTACATTCAGTTCAAAACTCCCCGACTGACCACCAATTGTAACCGCCGTATCATTACCAATTACTTGAGCACAAACCATAGCTGCTGCCTCTGGAATAACAGGATTTACTTTACCAGGCATAATCGATGAACCTGGCTGCAATGCCTCTAACTCGATTTCCCCTAAACCTGCTAGGGGGCCNGAGTTCATCCATCTGAGGTCATTCGAGATTTTCATTACTGAAACCGCAAGNGTTTTTANTTGTCCAGATAAAGCAACAATAGTATCTTGAGTCGCGATATGCGTGAAAAAATTGTCACTCGATTGAAAATTATGGCCGATTACACTGCTAATTTCTTCACAAAATTTTGCAGAAAAATCAGGATGCGCATTGATTCCTGTTCCAACAGCTGTGCCTCCCTGTGCAAGCATACTTAGCTTTGGAATTATTGACTCGATCAGGGATATGTCCTGATCAATTTGAGTAGCCCAAGCAGAGAGGCATTGATCAAATCGAATAGGCATTGCATCCATAAGATGAGTTCGACCAGTTTTCACGAAAGTCCTAGTGTCCTTAGCCTTTTGAGATATCGTATCTCTCAAGTGACTCAAAGCTGGCATTAACTTATCTTTAATCTCCGAAATAGAACTTATATGAATACAAGTTGGGATTATATCGTTGCTGCTCTGCCCATAATTGACATGATCATTTGCACTAACCTCCATCCCCAACTTTTTTGACGCTAGATTTGCTATTACCTCATTCGCATTCATATTGGAACTGGTGCCTGAACCAGTCTGATATACATCAACAGGGAAATGTTCCATGAAATTTTCATCAGCCAATAATTCAGCTGAAGACACTATTATNGCGTCAGAAACTTCACAGGAAACAAGTCCGAGAGACTTGTTGGCACTCGCTGCAGCGGCTTTAGCTTGAATGAGTGCCTCAATAAATGCTTTAGGCATCTTTTTCCCNCTAATTGGAAAATTATTAATCGCTCTCTGAGTCTGGGCACCATAGAGAGCTGATTCGAGAACCTCAAGCTCTCCCATACTATCGCGCTCAATTCGAGTTTTCATTGACAAGTCCTAGAAATAATATTCGTTANACAATGGTATCAAAAACAGTGAAGCTAAGGTAACTAACTTAATATTTCACATCCATCCTCAGAGCCNATCTCAAGCAACCAATCAATTAGGTAATCTGCGTAACTTCTTCTAACCAAAAGGTTGACTGATAATTTTGAATTTTTCCAAAATACTATTGGCATTTTTGCAAAATTTGTTTGCACACATTGGTTTGATTCTGTGTCTTCTTCCAAATTAAAATCTCTCAAATCACATGTCATAGCTTGCTTCAGAATTTTAAGTAGCGATTCTCCCTCAAGGCTTAACTCACAATACCCATCAGTAACATCACTTAAAGCGATCTCATTAGAAACATTGTCTTTAAAGTAAGCCGCTATTTCTCTAGGATCATTATTTGTGGAAATAAGCCATTCATGCGGTCCTAACCAAAAAACCTGACCAAAAGAAAAATTAAAGTAATGACACTGTCCTTCAATATCAAAAGATGATGGCTTTTCTGGACTTTTAAATAATGTTTCAGCACTTAAATGACTCTGAATATTTATTTTATTTGAACCTGAAATTTCTCTTACGTTTATCCCAACTTGCGAAACACTATTTAATCGTTTTATCTCTCCTTTACGATTTTTAATTGCTGAAATTGATTCAGTGGATTCATACATTCGAACGTTCTCCCTTCGGATCATAGAAAACTGGACTCACTATCTTTAGATCAACAAAAGAACCATCAGCTTGCGGAGAGAATACAGTCTCACCAAGGCGCTGATGGCCATTTTCAACTACCGCTAGGGCAATTGGGTATCCTAAACTCCCATGCGCATAGCTAGAGGTAACATGACCCTCCATTTTCATGGGGTATTTTTTTTTCTTTGAGGTAACAATTTGAGAACCCTCGGGAACATGAGTTTTACCATCATTAGAAAGTAATCCAACAAATTGTTTTCGGTCACTCCGCAAAAGATCACTTCTATGTAAAGATCTCTCTCCTAGAAAGCTAAAATTTTTGCCCTCTTTAACAATCCAGCTTAAACCCATATCCGACGGTGACATAGAGCCGTCAGTATCTTGGCCAACAATAATAAAGCCCTTTTCGGCTCTAAGTACATGCATGGCCTCAGTGCCGTAGGGTGTAATACCAAATTCATCGCCCGCATCAATTAATTTACTCCAAATATAAAGCCCATAACGCGAGGGCACATTGATCTCAAAGGATAATTCTCCTGTGAAGCTGATCCTAAAAATTCGGGCTTCTATGCCCGCCACCGTTCCGTGCTTCAGATGCATAAATTTGAAATTATCATCACTAAAATCAATATCACGACATATCTTTGAAATCACTTTTCTTGATTCCGGGCCAGAAATTGTTGCAGTGGCCCAGACATCAGTTACAGAAGTTAGAAATACCTCTAATTCTGGCCATTCCGTCTGTTTCCACATTTCTAGCCAGGATAGAACATTTGCAGCACCGCCCGTCGTTGTGTGGATGAGATAGTGATTCTTGTCAATACACGCACAAACTCCATCGTCAAAAATCATTCCATCCTCTTTCAGCATTAGTCCATAACGACATCTACCAGGAGTGAGAGAGGTAAAATCATTTGTATACACTCTATTAAGAAATTCTAGGGCATCTTTTCCCTTCACATCTATTTTACCAAGCGTGCTNGCATCTAATATTCCAACTTTATTTCTCACAGCAANACACTCTCGAGCGACTGCTTGCTCGATACCCTCAGACACCTTCGGAAAATACCAAGGTCGCTTCCATTGCCCGACATTCTCAAATTCTTTGGTGTGTTTCTTNTGCCATTCGTGCATCGGTGTNTATCTAATAGGATCAAATAGTACCTTCACATCTCTACCTGCAATTGCACCAAAAGTGGTAGGTGTATAAGCCGGCCTAAACATAGTTGTTCCAGTTTCCTCTATACTTTTATTGAGAGCATTGGCAAGTATGGCCATACCATTAACATTTCCAAGCTTTCCCTGATCTGTTCCAAAACCCAATGCAGTGTATCTTTTCACATGCTCAACTGACTCAAAACCCTCTTTAGCGGCCAACTCAATGCTCCCAGCCGTAACATCAAGCTGTTGATCTACGAATTGTTTGAGTCCTTTGATAGAGGGTTTTTGATGAGGAATACAGAAAATCGGTTGGGTTGGGTGCTCATTATCAGACTTATCTAGGACAATTTTTTCTTTTGGTTTTCCCTTACCAAAGCCTAAATTCTTGCTCATGAGCGCTCCAGCTTCACTGCCCTCCTGGATACAATCAATTAGATTAAAAGAGCCATTACATGCTCCGATAGATACTTGTGTTTCATTAGTTTTACCCGGTGTAAAACTAATGATATTCCTATTCCAAACCGGTTTCACACCAGTTTGAGAATTCAAGTGAACAGCCGCGCTCCATCCTCCTGAGGTTGCAATAACATCGCAAACTATCTCAGTAGACCCACCGATTAGTTCACTACCATTAGCGCTTAAAGGAGATATCAAAGCCGCCTGAACTCTCTTCTTACCCTTTGCCTCTATCACACCGTGTCCATAAATTATTTTTATCCCCAGAGCCTTTGCTTGATTTATAAGTTCAGACTTAACTGCTCTGCGAGTATCAACAATTGTAATCCGATTATTACCTTCAGATTTCCAGTCGATAGCTGTTTTATAGGCATAATCATTATTGGTACACAATACTAAACTTTTACCAGGAAGCACTTTATACCTATTAATATAGGCTGAGACCGAGGATGCGATCATAACTCCTGGGATATCGTTATTAGCAAAAACCAATGGTCTTTCAAAAGCTCCTGTCGCTAAAATAACTCTTTTAGCCCTGACTCTATGAAGTTTTTGACGCGGACCAGATTCCGATGTAACAGAAATGTGGTCATTACAACGCTCAATCATTGTTAAAAAGTTATGATCATAATATCCGAAGACTGTACACCGATTTATTACCGTCACATTCTTTAAACTGAAAATTTTATTTTCCAATAACTTAGCCCAATTGAAGCCACTTTTACCCTCAAGGGAGTGATTCGAGTACAGAAGAGAACCACCCATCTCAGACTGGTCATCAGCTATAATTACGTCTGCTCCAGAGAGCCCTGCCTCCAGAGCAGCAATCATTCCAGAGGGACCAGATCCAACTACCAATATGTCACAATGATGATTCTCTTTGTCATAATAATCAGGATCACTATCTACGGGTGCCTTCCCTAACCCCGCAGCCTTTCTAATATACTTTTCATAAAGCATCCAAAATCTACCAGGATACATAAATGTCTTGTAGTAAAAACCTGGAGGCATTAATTTCTCAAAAACTCCAACTAAACTCATGAAATCAAAGTTGACAGTTGGCCATCCATTCACACTTTTTGCCTCGAGCCCCTCGTAAAGCTCTACTTGTGTTGCTTTGAGATTTGGGACTGTTCCTGCACCAGATCCCACTTGCACAATTGCGTTAGGTTCCTCTGACCAATGGCCAACAATACCTCTGGGTCTTGAAAACTTAAAACTCCTGCCAACGACATCAACTTTATTGGCAATTAATGCGGAAGCGAGTGTGTCTCCTTTGTAGCCCCTATACTTTTTATTATTAAACTTGAAATTAATGACTGTCGACTCTCCAGCAACATTTAAAGGCTTCAATCTGTTTATGTTGCATGCACTCATTTTTTATATTTCTCAATTTTTGGAGATTCAGAAATACAATATGTCTCTTTTATTTCGTATGTGATCATGTCTCTTGTGACATTAAAAAATTGCCTACATCCACTGGAATGACTCCACATCTCATGATGGACATCCGATGGATTTTTTCGAAAGAAAAGATAATTACCCCAGGACTCGTCTGACATAGCTAATGGATTCTGAGGTCTTTTAATATGCGCCTCTCCTGCATAGGAAAACTCCTCCTCATCTCTATACTGTTTACAATATGGGCAATATATCAATAACATAGTCTTTAGACCTCTTTCAAAATCAGTGCGCTACTCCGGCCGCTCCATGCTCATCGATTAAAGCGCCAGTGTAAAATCGCTCGATACTAAATGGAGCCGCAAGTTTGTGCGGTGTGCCATTCGCTACAGTATCAGCAAAAACGTATCCGGATCCGGGAGTTGCTTTGAAGCCACCAGTTCCCCAACCACAATTCATGTAAAGATTTTTTATAGGCGTCAAACCAATAATTGGACATGCGTCTGGTGTTGTATCCACTACTCCACCCCATTGTCTGTTCATTTGGACTCTGCTAAAGGAAGGGAATAATTCACATATTGCTTGAAGCGTGTGCTCAATAATATGGAAAGAACCCCTCTGGCCATATCCATTGTAACTATCAACACCTGCACCGATGACTAAATCGCCTTTATTTGATTGACTTACATATCCATGGACCGCATTAGACATAACAACGGTGTCCAAACATGGTTTTAAAGGTTCTGATACAAGCGCCTGTAGAGGCCTACTCTCAATAGGTAATTTAAAACCCGCCATTGACGCTAGCACTCCTGAATTGCCAGCAACTACACAAGCGACCTTTTTTGCAAATATCTCTCCATGATTGGTTTGTACGCTTTTAATTTTACCTTCTGAACAATTGATACCGGTGACTGGAGTATGTTGCAAGATATCAACACCCAATGCGTCAGCGGCTCTCGCATATCCCCATGCCACTGCATCATGACGGGCAGTGCCCCCTCTCGGCTGATAAGATGCACCAAGGATGGGATAGCGAACATCTTTTGATATATTTATCAATGGAGCAATCTTCTTAATATCATCTGGGAAAACAACATGGCCATCAATACCATTCAATCTATTGGCATTCACTCGCCTTTCAATATCTCTCATGTCTTGGAGGCTGTGACCTAGATTAAGCACGCCTCTTTGACTAAACATTACGTTATAGTTTAAATCTCGACTTAATCCTTCCCAAAGCTTCAAGGACAATTCATAAAGCTGCGCCGCTTCATCCCAGAGATAATTAGAGCGTATGATCGTTGTATTTCGTGCCGTATTCCCACCGCCCAAAAATCCCTTCTCCAGGACAGCAATATTCTTGATACCATGATTTTTAGCAAGATAGTATGCTGTTGCTAGACCATGACCTCCGCCACCGATCACAACAACATCATAACTCTTCTTTGGACTTACTGATCTCCAAACCCTTTTCCAATTTTCATGATGAGAAAAAGAATGCTTGAGCAATTTGAATGCAGAGTATTTCTCCATAATTTATCTTACCGCAATCTCTTTCATTTACATTTTTCCGTTTATTATTTCAGAATTACTTAATCAGAATAATAGTCAGCATTTAAGGCCTTTAAGTCAGTTTTTCTGCGCTCATTGCTAGGCGGCCTTCCAAAGAAGTCGCTATAACATTTACTAAAGTGAGGAGCAGTCGTGAAACCACAACTTATAGCAACATCAATAACAGGTACAGATGTTTGCAATAGCAGAAGCCTCGCACGGGACAACCGAAGCTCCAAATAATAACGAGATGGAGTGCAATTAAGATTCTTCTTGAATAATCGTTCCAGCTGGCGTCGGGATATTCCAACATAATCCGCCACTTCGTGTAATGTCAAAGGTTCTTCTAAATTACTCTCCATTAAGTCCACTGCATCAACTAATTTAGGCTGGCTTGATCCAATAAGATATTTTAGTGGAGTTCTTTGTGTGTCATTTTCTGTTCGAACCCTATCACATGTAAACTGTTCAGATATTTGCTGGACTAATTGATGACCATGGATTGTNGCAACTAAATTTAAGAATAAATCAATCGAGCTTATCCCTCCCGAGCATGTGTATCTGTCACGATCAATTACAAAAAGCCCCGAAGATATATCTAATAATGGGTATTCCTCCCTAAAAGAAGCTATATTCTCCCAATGGATAGTACATTTATATCCATCTAGCAGACCTGCTGATGCTAAGGCATAACTGCCAGTACATATTCCGCCCATTGGTATTTTTCTTTTCGAGCATTTTTTCAAGCCCTCAATTAATTCTTTTGTGCAATGGTCTTTTACAGAATAACCACCACAAACCATAAGAATATTTGCATTCTTAGTATCATCAATGCTTCCCTCAATTGCGAGTTCAAGATCAGCACTCGATTTAACTGACTCTCCATCAAGGCTATGAAGACTCCACGAATATAAATTTCTCCCGCTAAGTCTATTCGCCATGCGCAGGATACCTACTGCATTAGAAAATGCACTTAACGTATACTCTGGCATCATCAAGAAAGAAAAATGCATTGGAGGTGCTGTATTCATAATTTAAAACCTGTTTAAGACCACTTTGATCACTAAGAATTAATTTCTCCTACCACGCGTCCTGCTCAATTTTTTCATAACTTTTTCAGCGGGACGATCTACGAAATCAAATAGCAAAGGAAAACTGTCCACTTTGTTTGGAAAGGCCATTGCATCAACAAAATGCTCCTGAAATTTTTCTGCAGTAGCAGTTTCTATTTTTTCAATTTTTAAAACAACATCCTCTATTGTTTTACGGTCAGTTTGATTTAACAAAGCAATGCGCGCGCCTGTTTCGGCGGCGTTACCAATTGATGATACATTTTTTAAATCGCAGTCAGGAATTAAGCCCAGAATCATTGCATGCTTTACACTTATATGACTACCAAATGCGCCTGCCAGTTTAATTTTATCGAGAGACGTAATATTCATTTTCTCCATCAGTAACTTTATACCAGCGTAAAGTGCCGCCTTAGCGAGTTGAATTTGACGAATATCATTTTGAGTAATTACTATCCTTCGCTTGTCACCATTTTCTTCATCAAGGTTGCATAAAACATATGAAAACGTTCTTCCATCTGCAACGACTGATGAATGATGCTGGGCGAGATTCCCATCTATTACTCCATCTGATGCCAAAACTCCCTGTAAATACATCTCGGCAATCACCTCTATTATCCCCGATCCACATATCCCATTTACGCCAAAGGAACTTATACTTTCGGCAAATTTTTCATCGTTACTCCAGTAATCGGAACCAATAACTTTAAATCGAGATTTTAGAGATATTGGATCAATTTCAACTCTTTCAATCGCTCCTGCTGTTGCCCTTTGTCCACAAGAAATCTGAGCTCCCTCAAAGGCAGGACCTGTAGGACTCGAACATGCTAATAATCTTTCGTTATTACCAAGCACAATTTCTGCATTGGTTCCAATATCAACCAGTAATGTTATTTGTTCACTCTCAAAGGGTTTTTCTGACAGAACAACGCCCGACGTATCTGCGCCCACGTGACCTGCAATGCATGGTAAGACATAAATCTTACCTCCATCATTTATATCAATACCAAATGTTTTGGCAGATGTGCTAACCGCGCTATCAACTGCTAATGAGAAAGGAGCACCGCCGAGCTCAGAAGGATCAATACCAAGGAATATATGATGCATAACAGGATTTGCAACTAGCGAAAGTTCTAAAATATTGTCTTTAGACAAGTTCACTTTGCCTACCAACTCATCGAGAAGATTGTTAATTGCAACTCTTATCGCTTTTGTCATCTCATGAGCTCCGTTAGAGTTCATCATCGCAAATGAGACACGACTCATTAAATCCTCACCGAATCTAATTTGAGGATTCATAGCGCTTGCACTCGACAGAAGCTCTCCAGTTGATAAGTCACTTAAGCAAGCTGCAATTGTAGTAGATCCAACATCCAAAGAGACGCCAAACGCCTTATCATGAAAACCTGGCCAAATCGTTATAAGTTCGCGCTCACCAAAAACTGCAACAGTGACCTTCCGATCACCCAATTTTAAAATTTTTTGTAGCTTTGGTAGCAAATTAAAATCATATTTTATTCTTGATAAATTCCACTGAGTTTTCAACGCATCGAGCAGATGCTTCATATCACTCTTTGGGATATCTATATCTGGGCTATCGAGTTCAACATAATGAAAACGAATTGATGCATTAATTTCGATTATTTTTGTGTCAGCCTCCTTTCGAATTATCTGTTTGTGGACCTGGCTCGTTGAGGGCACATCTATAACGCAATCACCGAGAACCTTGGTCTGGCAACTCAACCTATAATCTTGCTCGACTAATCTTGATAGGTTCTTTTTATTATTTTCAACATCATTGCGACCAGATAAGTTTGTATGAAAGGAGTCAATCTGCTGCTTCAAAAATTTTCCCTCAGCACATCTAATTTGACATTTACAACATATTCACCGGCCACCACAAACAGAGTCTATATCAACTCCTAAACTTCTGGCCGCATCCAAAAGCACAGTACCTTTTGGAAAAGTTCCTCTTTGTCCTGAAGGATTAAATAGAAGTTTAACTTCATCTTTATTCATGTACTTCTCAAAATAGTTTTAGCTAACGAGATCGACGTCGACTTTTACGCCGTTCCCTTGATCCCTCTGCAACGGGCTCTCTATATGCATTTATCCAATTATTACAATCTGGATCATTACCTAACATCACATCGCCACCCCGAACCGCTTGCATGATCTCACTATGCAGCGGGCTTGTAATCGCTGAGGTTAGGCCAGATGCCATTGCCATTGTGATAAAAGCACCATTGATACCATTTCGATTAGGTAATCCAAAACTCACATTCGAGGCTCCACATGTTGTATTTACCTTAAGCTCATCTCGTAATCTTTTGACGATACTGAATACCTGTTTACCTGCTGTTCTAACAGCTCCAATGGGCATGACCAATGGATCAACGACCACATCACTATAATGAATTCCATAGTCTGCAGCTCTTTCAACAATTTTTTTCGCAACAGAAAATCTCACATCAGGATCTTCAGATATACCTGTTTCATCATTTGATATAGCCACCACTGCTGCGTCATGCTTTTTTACAAGAGGTAAAACTCGTTCGAGAACTTCATCTTCACCTGTAACAGAATTTACGAGCGCCTTCCCTTTATAAACGGATAATCCAACTTCGAGTGCTTCAACTATTGACGAATCAATACTGAGCGGTACATCAGTTAGCTTTTGAATCAGCTCTATTATTTCACCCAAGATTCTTGGCTCATCAGCTAAGGGTATCCCTGCATTAACATCTAACATTTGAGCTCCTGCCTCTACCTGAGCTAACGCATCGCTCTCAACTCTGGAGTAGTCGCCCTCTTTCATCTCCTCAGCTAAAATTTTTCTCCCCGTTGGATTGATGCGCTCGCCAATAATCACGAAGGGTTTATCAAAACCGATCGTAATTGACTTTGTCTCAGAGGAGATCGTTGTTAGGGTCATAAAATAATCCTTTTACTAATCCAAAGAAATTTAATGGACGATGAAATCGCCATTCGCTACAGAAAAATTTCCATCTTGTATTTGGTAAAGCCAGTCAATAGATTTTTTTAACCCACCTAAAGGATATAAATGACATTTGTTTATCAAACAATCGCTATCCACGGTTAGTCCAGACACAATATCAAAGATTAACTTACTCGGATTTGACGATGGAGCATTAATGAACTTACCTAGAGGAGTATTGCTAAGACTCATTTTAAAAAGATCGATTGGGTTTTTCTTTAAGAACCTTACAGAGGGACCAACACCGCATTGTCTTGCATGCCGTATTAACGTGGGAATTGTTGCAAGGCCTGGGATTCCCACGTGAATCGGGAGTTTATTACCCTGACTTCGAATCGCTTTTTCCCATTTAAATAAAGGTTCAGCCTCAAACAAAAATTGAGTTGCCAAATACAAATCTGCATCCGTGTGGCAACTAAAATCATTCTTTTCCTGAATAGCCTGAGCACACTCTTGAGGAGTTATGTCAGGGCTTCCCTCGGGATGACCTGCAACTCCAATTTTTTTAAATCCATATTTATCGAATAATCCAGTCCTTAACACTTCTATAGAGGCACTAAACGGTCCGAGAGGATTATCGACTCCACCTCCAATGAGGAGTGCCTCAGTTGTGTCTGCCTCCTCCTTTAATCTCTCTAAGCCTTCTTCCAAAATTTTCTCTGATTCAATTGATCTTGCAGCAAAATGAGGGATCGGATAGAAGCCCTCTCGCTTCAACCTTGACACAGTTTCAACTGTGGCATTAAAGTCAGAGCCGGGTAGAAATGTCACGTAAACGATAGTGCCAGGTCTTAATATTTCACTAAAATCCTTTATAGCTCGAGCACCTCCTGGTGTGACCTCCACAGAGGTACCTCGCATGAACTCTTTAATATTTTTCTCTTGTTTACTAATCTTATCCAACATTTGCCGAACCTTTGTTTTTCACTAATTTTTTAATGTCATCATTAGAGAATCTTTTTTCAACCTCCAATGCAATTGCTTGTGCCACCTCCTTAGGTGAGCCAGGCATATCTATCAAGCTAGTTTCTCGGCGCCAGTCCTCTAAATAATGTTCGCTGCTGCCTCGTCCCGCCCGCATTGCTGCTCTGTCGATAGCCTCTTGAAACCGACTGCTGAGCATGACCTTAGCTTTCTCTCTTCCGCGTCTAACTAAGACTTGAGCGGGAATATCTCGCCAGAAAATTAATATTTTTTTCATTAACTTACCAATTTCTGAATTAAATTTAATACTTAAATTGAAGCACCTGTGTCTCTAATTGATTTTTTAATCCTCCTAATCCAGATTCTTGATGGAAAAATTTTAAATTCAATTTTTTTGCGGCTAACTTTGCTTTTTTAATAAGTCCTAAATCGTTGGACTGAGACAAATAAACCACTCGCTTATAATTGCCGAAAATTTGATCCCTCATGTCCTTATGCCTATCCAAACCTAATCCTCTGTATACCAACCTATCAAAATGCATTACTAAGAAATCAGTGAGAAAAAAAGTTCCTAATTCTTCGTTCATTAATTCTTCAAACTTTTGATTGCCCACAAAAGTCTCATAACAATGAGCTCCTGACAATCGATCAATATTTTCATTTTTCAGTACTTCATCTATTTCACCCGAAGTTCCACAGTCAGCGTAGGCAATAAATATATTTTCATATGTCTTTTTGTATTTTTTTATCTCACTTCTTATAGTTGGTGCAATTAAATGCGGTCGGTTATGAAGAGATGCATCAAGACATTTCAAATCAATGTGATCCCAGCTATTTAATTGTTTCAAGCTAATTATTTCTCGTGCAAGTGCACCACAGCCTAATATTAGTATGCGTGATTTTTTTAATTCAAAATCAGTAATTTTAGACATCTTCAAGCCGTAGCTTCTAGTTCGCGTCTCTCCGTCACCAAACGAACAGCAATAGAGGCTGCTTCTGCAGCATCGGTGCAATAAGCGTCAGCGCCAACAGCCTCACCAAACTCCTCATTAAGTGGCGCACCTCCAACCAAAACAATGTATTTATCTCTAAGATTTTTCTCTTTTAATGCATCAACAACTACCTTCATATAAGGCATAGTTGTAGTAAGTAATGCAGACATACCTAGAATATCAGGCTGATACTTTTCTAATGCCTCTAGATAATCTTCGACAGTATTATTTATACCAATATCAAAAACCTCAAACCCAGCGCCCTCTAACATCATTGCAACAAGATTCTTACCAATGTCGTGAATATCTCCTTTCACTGTCCCAATTACCATAGTCCCAACTGGTTTTGCTCCTGTTTCGGCTAAAAGAGGCTTGAGAATTGCCATTCCACCCTTCATAGCATTCGCTGAAAGAAGAACTTCTGGAACAAACAAAATACCATCTCTGAAATCGATTCCAACTATTGTCATTCCTGCAACTAAGGCCTCCGCTAAGACTTGCTCAGCCGACCAACCTCTCTCGAGTAAGATTTCAGTTCCATCTATAATCTCCTCTTTCAAGCCATCATATAGGTCATCATGCATTTGCAGCACTAGATCCTCATCAGATAGCTCAGATAATATTATTTCGTCGTCTTCAGACATCACTTTCACCTCTTCTGTCAGTAATCCATATCTTTAAAAGACTCTTTTCGTGTGCTCATAAAATCAGTCAATCCATCCTCTATACCCTCATCAAGGACAGGCGGCTGATAATCTTCAAGCATTTGCTTCCAGATTTTATTCGCACGTTGGGCGGCATCTATTCCACCATCCGCAGTCCATTGCTCGAAACTGTTATTATCCGCAACGGTAGAACGATAAAAAGCACTCTCAAAATTTTCCAGGGTATGGGCAGATCCAAGGTAATGCTTTCCAGGTCCAACCTCCCTAAATGCAGAGAAAGCCTGGCCATTCTCTGACATATCCATACCGCCAAGCAGAACCTCTATCATACTTGCCTGATCACTATCCATAATAAATTTTTCATAACCCATTGCTAAACCACCCTCTAACCAGCCCGCCGTATGCAGCATGAAATTCACACCAGCTAAAGCTGCTGTCTGAAGTGTATTTGCAGATTCATACGCCGCTTGAGCATCTGGTATTTTAGAGCCACAAAGACCTCCACCACTTCTAAATGGAACGCCAAGTCTTCTTGCCAGAGCAGCTGCACAATAAAGGATCTGGCTCGGCTCTGGAGTGCCAAATGTAGGTGCCCCAGATGCCATTGACACTGCAGCGGCAAATGTCCCGAATACAACTGGAGCCCCGGGTCTGCATAATTGAGTGAAAGCAATACCAGCAAGCGCCTCAGCCAATATTTGTGTTACCGTTCCAGTGGCTGTTACAGGTGACATTGCACCTGCAAGGATGAAGGGTGATATTACAGTGGANTGATTATTTCTCGCATAAACCTTNAGTGAACCCAGCATCGTGGAATCATAAGTCATCGGTGAATTTACGTTAATTAAACTGGTAAAAACACAATGCTGATCAACAAATTCTTCACCGAAGACGATTTTAGCCATGTCTACTGAATCTTGCGCTCTATCTGGTTGTGTTACTGATCCCATCAAAGGCTTGTCACTATATTTAAAATGACTATAAATCATATCAAAATGGCGCTTATTTACTGGCAGATCAACTGGCTCGCAAACGGTTCCTCCCGAATGATGGATCGAGGGCGCCATGTATGCTAGCTTTACAAAATTTTTAAAATCNTCAATCGTGGCATAGCGTCTTCCACGATCAATATCATGCACNAATGGCGATCCATAAGCCGGAACTAATACCGTATTCTTGCCTCCAATTACGACATTCCGCTCAGCGTTTCTAGCATATTGCACGTATTCAGAGGGAGCACTTGACTGTATTATTGATCTGCATAACCCCATGGGNAATCTNACGCGAGTGCCATCAATTTCTGCACCCGCCTCCTTCCACATATCCAAGGCCTCTTTATCACCCAGAAAATCAATNCCTATCTCTTGTAGCAATCGATCTGCATTTTTTTCGATTAACTCTAAATTTTCTTCATCCAAATAGTCGAAATATGGAATTTTTCTTTTGATATATGGCTTTACAGTTGCAGAAGTGTTATTTCGTGCCTCTCTTCGTGCACTTCTACCACCCTCTCTTCGAGATCTTGTTTTTCTTTCTTTATCACTCATAAATAACTTCTCAATTTCTATATTTCAGNNCGCCTAACTCATCAATAGTTTGTTGCTTGGATCAAATGGCGATTCTGAAATAACATTCGCTACGTATTTATTTCCAAGAATTTCTATTTCCAGTTTTTCTCCAATTTTTGAATACTCTGATTGAACTAAACCGAGAGCTAATGATTTATTGATTCTAAAACCAAATCCTCCCGATGTTGCTCTCCCGACCAGTTCACCATTTTTAAATATGCCCTCAGATCCNCTTGCATCTGCGTCTTTTGTGTCCAAAACCTCCAAAGTTACAAAATTATNTTTATTCGCATCTTCCATCGACTTTTTAAGTGCANTNTTNCCTATAAAATCTGATGATTTGTCTAATTTGATAAATCGATCTAACCCAGACTCAAAGGCTGAGTATTCAATTGACATTTCTTTTGGAATAACTCGGTAAGACTTTTCTAATCGCATTGAATCCATTGCTCTTATTCCAAAAGGTCGAATATTAAATTCTTCTCCAGCTTTCATAATTTCATCAAAGATGTAATTTTGCATCTCTATGGGGTGATGCAGTTCCCATCCTAATTCTCCAACAAAATTTATTCTCAAAGCATCAGCTATTCCGCAACCGATGCTTATAGTCTTACCAGATAACCAACCAAATTTTTCATTTGTTAAAGGTGTGTCGGTTAATTTTTGCAGTAATAATCTTGATTTTGGACCTGCGATAACGAAAACACCCTTCTGAGTAGTTATATTTTGTATCCTGACTGAACCATCAGTTGGGAGTAATTTTTCTAAATAATCCAAGTCATGTCTCTCTGACGCGCCAGAAAATACTAAATAGAAGCAATTCTTAGATTTTTTGTAGACAGTGAATTCTGAACGAACTCCACCATTTGATGTCAGCATATGACAGAGTGCAATCCTTCCCTGATTTGTTGGAACTTTATTAGCAAGCACGCTGTCTAGCCAGTCCTCCGCTCTAGGACCCGATACAAGGGCTTTGGAGAAAGCGGACATATCCAAAATACCNACGTGAGAATGCACGTGGCGACACTCTTCACCAATGAAATTGAAATAATTTGATCTTCGAAAAGAATTTTTTTCTACAATTCGACCNTCATCTAATGGTGAGGAATGNTTCTTATTCCATAAAGTNNTATCACGCTGCAAATCNTCATCNGNNAGAGCNTAANCTTTTGGCNNAAACCANTTAGCCCTTTCCCANCCNAAAGAGCTTCCAAATACCGCCCCTAAATTTTTCAGTCTGTCATAACATGGTGAAGTTTTAAGAGGTCTTGCAGCACTCCTCTCTTCATCCGGGTAATGGTTTTTGAATACGTGATTATATGCCTCCTCATTTTTGATTTTTAAAAAACCTCTTGAGGCATACTCCCCAAATCTTCGCGGATCTACACCCATCATATCGACGGTAGGTTCGCCTTCTACAATCCATTCGGCTAACTGCCAGCCCGCTCCACCAGCTGCGGTTATCCCAAAACTATGGCCCTCATTCAACCAAAAATTTTTCAATCCCCATGCGGGTCCTACTATCGGATTTCCGTCAGGGGTATATGCAATGGCACCATTGTAAACGGTCTTGACACCAACCTCTGCAAATGCTGGAACCCTAGCCATGCACGCCTCAATATGAGGCATTAAACGATCTAAATCACCATTGAAAAGCTCATATTCAGAGTCTTTACTTGGCCCATCGACATAACAGCAAGGAGCTCCCTCCTCGTAAGGACCGAGAATAAATCCTCCCGCCTCTTCTCGCAAATAATAACCTGCATCTGATTCTCTGAGAACTGCCTGCTCTGGTAATCCAAGTCTCCTTCTCTCAATAATATCAGGATGAGGATCTGTCACAATATATTGATGCTCAACAGGCATTACAGGTATATCTAAGCCCACCATCTCTCCAGTTTTTCGGGCAAAATTTCCCGAGCAAGAAATAACGTGATCACAATGGATTGAGCCTTTATCAGTTTTAACTAACCAGGTATCGTCAGATTGCTGCTCAAGTTCAAGGACTTCCGTGTTACGCCTTATCTCAGCACCCCTAGCTCTTGCACCTTTTGCTAAAGCTTGCGTCAAATCAGCAGGCTGTATATATCCATCTTCGGGATGCTGAATTGCGCCAATTAGTCCAGTTGCATCGCACATAGGCCAAAGTTCTTTCACTTGCTTAGGCGACAGAAAATTTACTTCTACTCCAACTGTTTGTGCAACACTTGAATAATATAGGTATTCATCCATACGATCTTGTGTACAGGCTAATCTGATATTAGAAACAACGCTGAAACCGACATTTTGACCTGTTTCTGCTTCTAATTCATGATAGAAGTTCACTGAATACTGATGTAATTTTCCAACGGAGTAGCTCATATTGAAAAGAGGTAAAAGGCCTGCTGCATGCCATGTGGATCCGGACGTCAATTCTTTTCTCTCTAAAAGAATTACATCGCTCCAACCTTTTTTTGCAAGGTGATAAAGTGTGCTTACTCCCACAACACCTCCACCTATCACAACAGCTTTAAATTTCTCTTTCATAAAATATTAATTTTTAATTCTTATTATTCAGAAGATAGTTTAACTGGCAATTATGTAATGAATAGCTCATTGTAGCGACAAATTTATATCCAAAAACGTCAAAACAACTAATTCATATTCAATTGATTACCTGCAGAAAAAAACTCTTTATATTATGTCGTTGATAAGATTATTATTGTCGCTATTGAGACTTCGAAGACCGGTCCTTTCTCGCATCATGTCCGGCTCGAAATATAGAATGATTTGATAAGGAAAATTCATGAGTGATATTGAAATTGCAAGGAAAGCCAGACTGTTACCAATCTCTCAGATTGGCGAAAAACTGAGCATTCCTGAAGAAAATCTGATTCGATACGGATAAAATAAAGCTAAAATAAGCAATAATCATCTTGAATCTATTGCCGGTAATCAAAATGGTAAATTAATTTTAGTTACCGCTATCACTCCAACCCCTGCTGGAGAAGGTAAAACCACTACGTCAGTTGGATTGAATGATGGATTAAACAAGCTAGGTAAAAAGTCTGTCGTGTGTCTGCGAGAACCAAGCCTTGGGCCTTGCTTTGGAATGAAGGGTGGTGCAGCCGGAGGTGGTTATGCACAAGTAGTTCCTATGGAAGATATTAATCTTCATTTTACTGGGGATTTCCATGCAATAGGCGCGGCTCATAACCTTTTATCCGCCCTCATTGATAATCACATCCATTGGGGTAATGAATTGGGTATCGATGTGCGCAGAATGCAATGGAAGCGCGTCATTGATATGAATGATAGAGCTTTGCGCTCCATAACTTGTGGCCTCGGTGGACCTGGGAATGGATTTCCTAGGCAAGATGGCTATGACATCACCGTCGCATCTGAAGTAATGGCCATCTTTTGTCTGTCTAATAACTTAGGTGATTTAAAATCCAGGCTTGAAAAAATCGTTATTGGTTATACGCGAGAGAATAAACCTATATTCGCAAGCCAAATCAAAGGGATAGGCGCGATGGCGACTTTGCTTCGTGACGCCCTGGCGCCCAACCTTGTTCAAACGCTTGAAAATAATCCAGCAATCATTCATGGGGGACCCTTTGCCAACATCGCGCATGGATGTAATTCAGTAATCGCAACAAAATCAGCGCTAAAAATGGCAGACTATGTAGTTACTGAGGCAGGCTTTGGTGCTGACCTAGGCGCTGAGAAGTTTTTTAACATAAAGTGCAGGAGTGCAGGAATATCCCCTGATGTTGCAGTAATAGTAGCGACAATACGAGCACTGAAAATGCATGGAGGAGTCGATAAAGACGACTTATCAAAGGAGAATGTTACCGCGGTCAGCCAAGGCGGAAATAATCTGGCACGCCACATAGAAAACGTTAAATCTTTCGGAGTTCCAGTTGTTGTGGCCATTAATCGGTTTGTCACTGATACGGATGCAGAGATCCAATCAGTAAAGGATATTGCGATAGCGAATGGTGTAAAAGCAATCGAGTGCACCCATTGGTCTGACGGAGGGAATGGAACGATAGAATTGGCTGAAGAGGTTGTGAGTCTCGTATCTTCNGGTGCNGCTAGTTTTGCACCTTTATACCCAAATGAAATGGGTATTTGGGATAAGATCAAAACTGTTGCCACCCGNTTGTACAGAGCAGATGACGTAATAGCTGATAAAAAAGTGCGGGCTCAAATTCGTAAATTTGAGGAAGATGGGTATGGGGAGTTTCCAATCTGTATTGCAAAAACACAATATAGTTTTTCGACTGATCCTAATTTAAAGGGTGCACCAAATAATCACGTTATGGCAATACGTGAGGTGAGACTTTCAGCAGGCGCAGGCTTTATCGTAGTCGTATGTGGTGACATCATGACGATGCCTGGACTACCGAGAGTACCAGCAGCGAATAACATAGATGTAAATAATATCGGCGAAATCAGTGGCCTATTTTAACTGATATGATTCTTCAGATGAGACAAGAATCACATATCTGAGGCAGTTCTGAACCCTATATGAGATGTTGCCAAGGTTACATCTTGTGCTTGTCTTGCAGCCGGTCTATATCTTTGGCAATAGTTGTCAGAACACAAGTAAGACCCGCCTTTCAGGGTTTTAACTTTGACTCCTGGTTGTTGCGGATCATATCCGTCCGATCCGTAGTCTCGCTTTCTGTCAGGTCCATACGGCGTATTTGTCCACTCCCACACATTTCCCGTTATATCATATAAACCATAACCATTTTCAGGAAAACAACCCACTGGTGATGACTCTTGATAATTATCATCATTCAAGTTCTCGTATGGAAATCTTCCTTGCCAAGTATTTGCTTTGGGAGAACCCGACTGAGGGTCCTCTTCTCCCCAAGAATAAGTCGCACTATACATTCCTCCTCGTGATGCATATTCCCACTCTCTTTCTGTGGGCAATCTATGTCCAAGCCATTCTGCATAAGCTAACGCGTCGTCATAAGTAACCTGAACGACTGGATAATGATCTTTTCCAATGATTGAGCTGCCAGGCCCATAAGGACTCTGCCAACTAGCGCCCGCAATGAACTGCCACCAAGTCGCAGGAGATGCCGGTTGATTTGATTCTGGTGCGATAAATACCATCGAACCCGGTACCCTGAATTCATCAGGTATATTTGGGTATTCCTTTTTAGAGAGGCCTCTTTCAGCATCTGTAACATAACCTGTCGCTTCTACAAACTTTGAAAATTTTTCATTNGTGACTTCGGTATTGCTNATCTGGAAATTAGTCACAGTCGCCGGCTTTTTNGGAGACTCATCAGGATAAAAACGGTTATCNCCAAATTGAAATTCGCCACCNTCTATTTGAATCATTTTCCCAGAAAGCGTCGGATCAAGGCAGCTAAAAGTCTCTACAGATTCTTGACACCCTGAGAGATATGTAATCGTTATTAAACTCACTAGTAGTCTGCCAAAAGACATAATTTAAGCACTCAAAATAATATATTTATGAGCAATCAATGATAACGGAATTAAAATAATCATCAAAACGATAATGCTACTTTTATGGTTGGGAGATTAAGTATATATTAAGGAACCAGNCGGNCCAGAAAGGTTTTAGCCTACCGGAGACCGTTATCTCACAAGTTCTAGAACAATTTTTAGTAACAAATCAACTCCCAAAAACTTATCTTACTTGGGCACNATCAAATTTTTCCCCAATCGTGCACACCATTATCGAAAATCACAAACGGGAACCTCAGAAAACTCAAATTATTGGTATCAATGGGTCGCAAGGATCAGGTAAGTCGACGCTAGCCTCCTATCTTTGCGCGGTTGTCGCGGATAAATTGAACATTCAAACGATTGCCCTTTCAATGGATGATTTTTACTTGACCAAGTCCAAACGAAAAGAGTTGGCAAAAACAAAACATAAATTACTGAAGATCAGAGGTGTTCCAGGCACTCATGANACTGCATTAGCAATATCCACAGTAGAAAGNCTATTAAAAGGAGAAGAAACATTAATTACCCGTTTNGATAAAAGCAAGGATGACCGATTNGATAAATCAGAACTATNAACGACATCTGGAANTTTCGGTTTGATTNTGCTTGAAGGCTGGTGTTTTGGTGCAAAACCACAATCTGAGGTAGANATTANAAAACCTNTCAATGATCTAGANTGTAATGCGGATCCCGAGGGGATTTATCGTCACTATGTCAATAAATGCCTTGCTGAAGAGTATCAAGCTCTATTCGCGATGGTTGACTATCTTGTAATGTTAAAGGCACCAAGTTTCAGTTGTGTATTTAAATGGCGCCTAGAGCAAGAAAATAAATTAAGAGACAAAATCGCTATTGCTGATAAAGATGATATCTCAGCATCAGGCATAATGTCTGAAATACAAATAAAGGAATTTATTCAGTATTTTCAGCGAATAACTGAGGCTTGTCTCTCCGAAATGCCCTCTAGAGCGGACTTTCTATACGAACTTTCCGAGAACCGAGACATTAAGTCTCAGTTCTCTAGAGTCAGGGATATTTAAAATACTGGGGTTAGCGATTCTAAACGCGCTTCTATCTGCTCCGAGGATAATGTGGCATTTTCTGCTACAGCACCCTCGATAAGAGAGCTTCCTCTCAATCCAAATAAGTACCGCACAACAATTAACCCGTCTGTAAGGGCGTCAATCTCGCCGTTTCCATCTATATCCGCGAGTTCACCTAGCAACGAGATCCGGAATTCAATCTCATCTGAGGTTTTATATTGCGCATCAGCAGCCACCGTATCTGTGATCAAAGCATCACCTGTCAGTCCAAACATATGACGAAGCATCAATAAACCATCTGTTAACGCGTCATATTTTTCGTTACCGTCAATATCTATTGACCCTGATGCAGGTGTGCCATTTAAAAACTCCTGAAGATTAGAAATACCGTCTCCATCAAGATCTCCAGCCGCATCGCTTGGATCGTTTGGATCTAGGTCAAATCTCAATTCCCATTCATCAGGCATACCATCACTGTCTGTATCCTTCGTATATTCTGATTGCAACGGCCAAGGATCGTTCGCATCATCAACTCCATCATTGTCATCATCTGGATCGGCATTATTTCCAATTCCGTCACCATCTGTATCTGTAGTTTCAGTATTGTCTAGTGGGAATGCATCAGAGTTATTCGCCACACCATCACCGTCTGTATCGTTCGTTGGATCTAATGGTGCATCGTCCTGCGAGTCGGCAACCCCATCTCCATCATCGTCGGTATCAGCATTATTCCCAATACCATCACCATCAGTATCAGTTGTTTCAGTTGCATCAAGTGGGAATGCGTCATTAACATCATCAACGCCATCATTATCATCGTCATCATCACACGCATCGCCTTCACCATCATTATCAGTATCTCGTTGATCACTATTTGCAATTGACGGACAATTATCAAGCTCATCCTCCACGCCATCACCATCCTTATCAGCTGCAAAAATTAGCGATATTACTGACTCATTACTATTTTCTTTACCGTCATTGAGCACGAATGAGAACGAGTCATTTATCGCTAAATCAGCAGTATGCTTGTAAGTCACTTCAGAGCTTAAAAGATCTCCCTGACTTCTTGCACTGTATGACGTATCAATTACTTTGAAACCCGTATATC
This sequence comes from Porticoccaceae bacterium, assembly GCA_002710745.1. Taxonomy (GTDB): domain Bacteria; phylum Pseudomonadota; class Gammaproteobacteria; order Pseudomonadales; family Porticoccaceae; genus AAA300-D14. Next base: position 9,059 of record PALW01000046.1, on the reverse strand, counting down.
CGTCTGATGCAAAAACATATTTATTATCATTTGACGTTGATAGCCTCCATGGGTCTCTAACTGATTCAACTTCCCGAATCAAGCTCGGATTCTCAGGATCAGTAACATCGATGGTCTGAAGTTTTCCGCCACTCGATGAATAAACTTTTGATCCATCTGCTGACATCCCAAGTCCAAACACAAAGTTATCCGCTGGAACATATCCTTTTAATTGCGGTGCGGCAACGTCTGAAACATCTATAATTCTCGTTCCCTCGCCGCCATTAGCAACGTATAGAGTATTTCCGTCTGCAGATAATCTTAAGCTTCTTGCTGTGCCGTCGGTAGACCCATCATCATCATTATCTCCACTTGAGACAAATTCAGTTATCAGAACTGCTTGTAAGGGATCAGAAATATCATAGATCTGGACATACGCTCCCGATGCAATAAAAGCAGTTCTCTCATCATTTGAAAGCACAATATCCCAAGAATATAACCCTCCTGATCCTACTGAGTAGTTTTGAACTGGCTCATTTTTATCTGAAACATCCAGAGATAAAAAGAATTCATAAGCTGCAACGTAAAGTGTGTTTCCATCCGCTGATTCAACCATTGCAAGAGGATAAGCTGTCCCTTCTCTACCGAAAAGACCTCTTGGATATGGCGACAGGGGATCCGAAACATCAATAATATTAATACCTGGCGTAATTGAGGCTAAATACACCGTTTTTCCATCATTTGAGAGTGAAAGATTGTATTGCGCTCCATTAGAAATAGGCACCTGACTAACGAGTACTGGATTTTTAACATCTGAAATATTGAGCACCTTCAGACCATCCGTATAGTCTGCTAAATATGCATATTTTTGATCCGGGGAAATTGCTAATCCTCTTACACCGCCGCCTCCACCAAGGAACATTTCTGAAACAACTCCAGAGCCAGGCAAATATGAATGAATTTCTCCGCCCTCAGGAGCCCTTGATAAAATAAAGTTAGTAGAATCCTCATCAGCATCTGAGCCAGACAAGACAAAGTCTGCACTTTGTCCAAGCTCAAGCTCTACATCAGCGATTTCATCCGCCACTGGAGCTTGATTCGCATAATCTCCTAAATTTACGGGTGCTATCGCATCAGTACCATTAATAATCGTGTGCCTAAATAGTTTATAGCCATTCTCTTGAGTAATAACAAATTCACCGTAATCCCATCCATTTGCCGTCCCCGCCGCATTTGAATCTGTCATCTCTAGGTTATATCGTCCATCTGAAAGGCATGTTAGTGTTTGATAAGGTGCACCACCAGAATACATTTCACTGTCCGTGTCATCTTTAAGACTCCACGAAATCTCTGCTGGCTGCTCACCTTCAAGCACATCGATTATATAAACACCAAGACTACAACTCTCTTTCTGTGCATTCGCATCATCAATCAATGTTTGAAGATCTGAGACTCTAACTTCATCAAACGAGAGATCGAGCAATACTTGAATCACTCCTCTATATAATTCGATGTTTTCCGATAATATATTTTCCAATCCAAGAACAGCATTGAGATCCTCAGCAGTTATTGCCGATGCATCTTCCAAAAGCACCGCAGTCTTAATTGCCGCAAGTGATTCATTATTTTTGTTCACCGAGTCGCACGCAGCAACAGGACTTATATCCGCCGTTCCCGCCGAGATCGGATCACCTGGCCATCCTTGTTTATCGGGACAGTAACTTATGTAATTAAGCCCTCTATTTGTCGCGAAAGAGTCTGATTGCAAGCTTGGACGATCTCCCAAGAAACTAACTGCATCGAGCTGATTGTATGCAAATGCGCTCTTGCCAACTGATGTAACACTAGAACCAATAGTAACTCTCGCAAGATTACTTCTCATAAAGGCATAATCTCCAACTGATGTGACAGTGTTGGGAATCAAAACGATTGAAGAATTGAGATCAGCAAATGCTGCATCTGAAATTGCCGTAACAGAACGTCCATTGATTATTTCTGGAATCTCAATATTTTGCGGACAGTTTCCATTAACACAACCGGTTACAATAGCATTACCATCATCACCGATGGTATAAGTATAGAGGCCATTATTAAGCGATTCTGTATCAAATGTAACATTCACCGAGGCGATATTACTTAACAAATCACCATCTGAAACTCTAAAAGTAAATGTGCCTGTATAACCACTTGATAAAGACTGATCACCTTCATAAACAATTTCTTGAGGAACCTCATCACCAGCAGTATAAATAGCCTTTTCAAAACCAACTGATTGAAGACCACTATCTCCAGCGGCCGCAAAAACAGCAGAACCGTCAGAATTGGATGCGACGCCGTAGACCGTGCCTGATAAATTTAAGCTTGCGATCTGATTTAGAAGCTCATTTTCATCTAATTCAAACGCTTTAATACCTATGCCATCCGCTACAAAAATTTGGCTTCCATCAGGCGATAAATCTACTTGATAACTTGATCCATCCGTGTCCACGGTATGGTAATGTATCGGATTCAAAGGATTATCTAATCTGTATACTCTTAGCCCCGATCCAAAATCAGCAACATAAAGCTTTTCACCATCAGGTGATACCTTCACGCCCGATGTAAACCCTGGTGTTTCTGCGCACCCAATTAGATTTGGATTGGACAATCCGTCGGATGCACTTATATCAATCGTACAAAGTCCATCTAATTGATCTGCCACATACACCGTATTTCCGTCTGGTGCCACATCTATTCCATAAGGCGATTCCGTTATAACTTGAGAAATTAATGACGGGACACTTGGAGTTGAAACGTCAATAATTTTAACGCTAACTGAGTCAGCGACAAAAACTGTTTTCTCATCTGGCGATAACGCTATGCCAACGGCATTTCCATTTGTATCAATATCACCCACGATTGAGTATGAACCACCCTGAACGTCAACAATCTTTACACCACCAAGTGCATCAGCAATGAACACCATGCTGTCATCCGACGACAGAGCTATGCCTCTTGAAGATCCAGAATTTCCTGGATTAACATCAATACCTCCCTCAGAAAGTGGTGCAGATGGAACAGTAACATCGAAGACTCTCAATCCCTCATCACCATCAGCTATGAAAGCTGTGTTGCCGTCTGAAGACAGAACGACATCGCGTGATATGCCTATCGTATTAGATGACCCCAATAATGAGGATAGATAGCCTAATCCTAAAATGTTACCTACATTTGGAGCGTCAATTAATGTATAAGTCAGGGGGAGTCTCTCTGGATCAAGACCTTGAAGAGTTAGGTCTATTGTTTGTTCATCTGTAGAGGTTACTTGAGGAAATGCAATCGGAGCTGTATTTGACCACTCGCCATCTGTTTCAATTTCTAGTGCAAAATAATCAATCGTACCGCCATCCAAGTTATATCCGTCAAGAACCTCTAATATCCAATTCCCTTTCGTAGATTGCTCATTAAAACTCGACAGATTTCCGCTAGCCGGCCTAAGCACACCAGAAACACTCGGTGGATTTGCCGAGCAAACTACTTCTCCCCCAAGCTCATCATCAAAAATAACATCAATGTCGTCATCACCGCCACATGGTTGATTTAATAAGTCAATTCGCTGACCGGATGGTCCTACCATGCTAATGGTCAAATCCTGAGGCCAAGTATGACTAATACCAAGGTATACGTTTAGATCAGTGATCCTGAGATTCTCACTCACCGAGAGAGTTGATGTATAAGTAACATCTGTGGTGTTATCAAAGATCGCAACTGGAAGATCAGCCGCGGCAAGGTGATTAGGTGTGACGAAACTGAAAGACGCGCCTGCTGAACCACTGCCACAGAAATTTTTAGGAACAACTCTCCAATAATATGTCGTATTTCTTGAGAGACCTCTAATTTCAGTTGAGGTCCCGTCCACTTCTCGGGTTAGCAGTATGTCATCAAAGCTCTCATCACTTGCGATTTGAACTTCATAACTAGTGGCGTTAGCTTGAGAGGCCCACTCTAGGGTTGTATACAATCGACTGAGAGTAGACTGATTATTAGGCGTATTGAGAGATACTTCCTCAAACTCCTCTCGAGAAAAATTTTGAATTTGGTAGGTTAATCTTTGTGTTCTCTCGGGTGATGTAGCAACGACATCTATTGGATAAACTGCTGCAGATAAGTTATCAGCTGAAGAGAAAGTGGCCGCTATTGAAGTATTATGTTGTGTGGCTGAAGTAGGATTAAACGATACTGTCATACCATCAGGTACATTTTCAGCGGTAAAAACCGCAGTGTCAGAATATTTAGTGTTCGTCTCATAGAGAATATTCGATATCACACTATCTCCCTGACAGACACCATAATCAAGCTGATCAACGGTTAACACTATATCATCAATAGTAGTACTAAAATCTTGTGTATTAACTGAGTAGTAAACATTACCAATGGGAGATACCTTTATCCTAGCAGTTGTTGTCACAACATCTGGCATTGTGACCTCATAACTTCCATTGTTTGGTACGGCCGATGCCAAGAGATAGGGATATGTCTGTCCACCATCGACTGACATAGTTATATTCACGGCAGTTGTAGAAATGGGAGCTTCATCAGTTCCCCCAACGTTCCAAGTTACCGTTCGGGCAGAGCCTGCGATATAAACATTCCCTAAATTTTGTGAAGTAACTGCGAAAGCACCGCCATTATCAATTACAGTAACGTTTGCATTAGTAAAACCTACGCCTCCTCCTCCAACCGAATTATCACGAGCTGTGAGAACAAAAAGGTACGAGCGCGGCACCAGAGACAATGTTTCCCAAGTTGCTCCAGGAAACGGATCAGGTTGTGTTAATTCGCCTGCGAGAACGGAGCTTTGTCTGGGAAAATATCTTATGGGTTCTGACGAGGGTAGCACAGACCGAAAGGCAGCGCCCTGAGCGTTATCCGGACCGAATACCTCACTTGATACCACTCCATCATTAGTTTGCTCCCAAACATAGGTCAAGGAGTCATCAGGATCTGCATCCGTTGCAGAGGCTTCAAGAAAGAACGGCGTTCCAATAGGTATTGTGTATTCTAGAGTGTTTCCAGGGGGACTTACTACAGGTAAAGAATTCCCATTATCTGTGTTCACATTACATGTTTGGTTATCAAAGTAAGTAAGCGCTTGAGCGATACTTACATTATGATAGTAGTTATCTGCATAAAATGCGGCATCATCATAACCCGTGCCAGCATAACTCATTATTGTTGTTCCGCTGGCTGGCTCCACGTTGACACCGGTACCCTCTGAGTACATTGAGAAAGTATGGTTTGCGCCCAGTTGATGTCCCATCTCATGCGCCACCAAATTTACAAATCGAGTACCTCTAGGTTGACTCGAAGCTGACCAAGCACTACCTTTTGTTGCACTATTGCAAACTGATCCGATTGCGCCAGCATTACCACCCCCACCTACACCACTAAATAGATGGCCCACATCGTAGTTTCCGCTTCCTATTGTACTATCAAGCGTTTGTTGTAGGACTGCATTGGCATTGTTTAGTGAGTCATCAAATGGGTCGGTATCTGAATCGGTATACACAACCAGATCATTGTTTGCAATTAATTCGAGATGAATGCCGATGTCCGTCTCAGTTATAAAATTCAATCCCGTCAATAACGTATTAATTGCTGATAACCCAGCCTCAACCGTACCGCCATGATATGAGGTATATTGGCCATTCGCTGCAACCGCAATGCGAAATGTGGAAAGCTGACTCTCATCAGAGTATTGCGTGAGCCTTGAAATTCCTTGAATACTGCTAAATGATTTTTTGTGGTCTTTTGACCCATGATCATGATCTAGGTCCTGATCTTGTGTTCCGACTTCAGTAGAACATGTCAACTTTTCATGCTCTTGGGAGTGATCAAATTCTGTATAAGAAACATATCGGGAATCACTACTCGAAATTTCATGTATATATGTACGCTTCCCGGACTCTGTATCGATAACAGTCGCGTCGATCCCCATTGGCGAAGAACTCATATAAGCAATAATTTGAGGATATTCAATAGAATAGCCTCTGAATGCTTTTATGTTTGGGTATTTCTTAGATAACTCTGGAGCAAAATTAGAACGTTCGAAAAAGTTAAACTTTAATAATTTACCATTCGAGAGAGGAAGAGCCACCTCTCCATCTCCTCCATGACTAAATTCTGAATTTAAAGACTTTTGGAATTGATCTTGGTCAAGATTAAAAACAAAGGCTGTATGGATATCGATATTTAAAGGAAGAGTATCTAAGAGATTGGCTGCCTCACCAACACTACTCCAATATCCAGAATCTTTAACATCTCCTCCTTTACCGAGGACATCTAAATCATCATTAGAGGCATGTCCAAACATGCCAAAAATTGCTAAACAAAGGGTCAGAAATCGGATAATTTTTTTACAGTAAACCATATATATTAAAACTTTATTTTTATCGTTAGAGTAACAGTATTTCTATTAATCGTATATAAGCTTTTTTAAACGAATGGATGTGTGATCACTATCGTATTTTTTCGATCAGGACCTGTAGAAATTATTGTTATAGGCACTGATAACAAATCCTCTAAGCGGGAGATGTAGCACTGCGCTTTATCAGGTAAATCTTTCATATTTTGAATCCCTTCAGTCGATGTCCTCCATCCAGGCATTACCTCATAAATAGGGGTTATCTTATCTAAACCGTCTGCATCAGATGGGAAAGAAACTCTAGTCTTTTGCGAGTTCTCATAGCCCACACATATCTTGATTTCATCAAGCTCATCTAGGACATCTAGCTTCGTGAGACAGATCGCACTAAGACTATTAGTTTTGACGGCTTTATCCAAAGCAACAGCATCAAACCATCCACAGCGCCTTGCCCGTCCTGTTGTGGTGCCAAACTCATGACCTTTTTTGGATATTGCTGCACCGACATCACAGAAAAGCTCTGTTGGAAAAGGGCCTGCACCGACCCTTGTGGTGTATGCTTTTACAATTCCCACAATTTCATCCATGAAAAGAGGACCAAAGCCTGATCCTGTTATCGAGCTACCTGCAGTTGTATTTGATGACGTTACAAAAGGATATGTACCATGGTCAATATCAAGCAAAGTTCCCTGCGCGCCCTCAAAAAGAATATTCTCACCATTTACCCTTGCTTCATGAATTATCTCTGCAGAATCTACCGTTAATGGCAATATTTGATCTGACCATGCTTTGACTAATTCATATGTCTCAGAAAGATCAAACGTGTCAACTCCATAATACTTTTCTAAAAGAAAGTTATGATAAACCACTACCTCCTCAAGTTTTGGTCTCAGCTTATCGAAATCTTTTAAGTCACTTACTCTGATAGATCTGCGACCAACCTTGTCCTCATACGCCGGCCCAATACCTCTCCCAGTAGTGCCGATTTTGGATGATCCTTTTAACTGCTCTCTGGCCTTATCTAATGAAATATGCGTCGGGAGTATAAGTGGGCAAGCATCTGAGACCATTAATCTGTCTCTAACGTTGACATCTGCATCCTCAAGCATTGTTATTTCGGTAAGAAGCGCATCCGGCGCTAGCACTACGCCATTTCCAATCACGCATCTGACGTCAGATCTGAGAATTCCTGATGGTACCAGGTGAAGAGCTGTTTTCTTGCCGTCTATAACTAAGGTATGTCCCGCATTATGACCGCCTTGAAATCTAACAACTAATGACGCTTTATCAGTTAAGAGGTCAACTATTTTCCCTTTGCCCTCATCACCCCATTGAGCACCAAGAATAACTACATTTTTGCCCATAATTTACCCACTATTTGGATTACATAGCCCACTATATCCATTGCAATCCGAAGCTAGTCGATGGCGTGGAAAAGTTCCCGATCCGAGCTACAAAGACGCCCGCTGCGCAAATCTAATTCAAATAAACTCTTTACAATTTTCGAGACTCGTTGGAGAGCATCTAACGGTCTTGGCTTATTTAGAACCCTGTTGATTGAGATACTTAAAGAAGTCGCTATCAGGCTCTACTAGCATAATGTCGCCTTTATTAGAGAAAGCTGATTTGTACGCAGTCAAGCTCCTCATAAAAGAATAAAATTCCGGATCCTTTTCGTACGCATCAGCATAAGCCCTGGCAGCCTGAGCGTCACCCTCACCTCTGATTTTCTCAGCATCTCGGTAAGCATTCGCAAGCTCAATTGTTCTCTCTCTGTCCGCAGAGGCTCTAATTTTCTCAGCCCTTTCTTTGCCAGTCGAACGCAGCTCTTGGGCTTCCTTATTTCGCTCCGCAGTCATCCTCCTATAAACTTGATTGCTAACCTCGTCAGGAAGATCAATCTTCTTAACCCTGACGTCTACAACCTCGATTCCTAATTCCGATAAAACCGTGCTGTTCAGATCTTCCGTGATATTCTTCATCAGCATATCACGTTCACCCGAAACAACCTCCTGCAAAGTTCTAGTACCAAATTGATTTCTTAATCCGTCATTCACACGCCTCGCCAAGCGATTCTCTGCTACACGTTCAACTCCACCTGTCGCTTTGTAGTATGTCTCAACATCAGCAATCTTCCACTTCGCATACGAATCCACTATGAGACGTTTTTTCTCAATAGTAAAGAAACTTGCTGGCGTCGCATCAACGGTAAGAATTCTCGCATCAAACCTTCGAACATCATCCACAAACGGAATCTTCAGATGAATACCGGGCTTTACATCTGCCTCTATCATTTGACCAAAGCGTAACGTAACGCCTCTCTCAACCTCACTAATTACATAGATTGCATTGCCTATAACAACAAATATGAAAAGACCTACTGCTAAACTAACTTTCATTAAAGTACTCATCTTCTCCTCTCCGATTGCACCTGATTTCCTCGTCTTTGAAGCTTTTCAATAACCTCGTTTGCGACTCTATCAATCATTTCATTATTAGTTTCCGAACCCCGTTGACCGGATGATGCTGGTGCTCCCTGCCCGAGCTTGTCCAAAGGAAGATACAGCATGTTATTACCGCCCTCGGTATCCAGTAAAATCTTGGTGCTATCGGTCATCACTTGCTCTATTGCATCGATATAAAGTCTCTCTCGTGTCACTTCCGGCGCTCTAGTATA
>PALW01000045.1 GCA_002710745.1 Porticoccaceae bacterium | reverse complement strand
GATATGAGTGCCATAAGAAAAAAACCGGCACCTATGAAGGCAAGATGACGATTTATATAATCAATATTCTCACCAGTAGCGCTGAAAAGAGCCAGCATGCTGATTGCTAAAAGCATAATAAGTGCGATTATTAGCAAGAAATCTACTTTAAAAGGGTACCTACCTTTGTTTGTTCTCTCGCTTGTTTTTAATGTTCTAACAAAATCAGAGTTCTGCATAAGTTAAAGCCACATTTTAGAGGTTCTTGTATGCCCTTATGTTCTATTATTCATGTAAGCATCTAACACGCTCTTTGCTATTGGAGCCGCTGTAACACTTCCAAACTCACCATTTTCTACAATGAGTGCTACGGCAATTTCGGGATCATCTAATGGAGCAAAGGCAACGAATAGAGCGTGATCCCACTGACTCGGGTCGATTTTAGACTTATCGTAGTCTTCCTCTTCACTAATACTTATAACTTGAGCTGTTCCAGTCTTTCCAGCAATTTTATAATTTAAATCCTTGTTAATCAGTTTTGCGGTGCCTGTTGAGGAGTGAACAACATTTGCCATCGCATTGTGAATATATTNCCAATGCTCATCTTGAATNTCAAATGGTNTGTTAAGNAATTGGNTTTTANTTGGNANNGAATTNACAGNTTTAANAAGNTGTGGNGNCATGAATCTTCCTTTATTTGCAATNATTCCAGTCATCAATGCAAGCTGGATTGGAGTAACAAGCATAAATCCCTGTCCGATACTCATGTTTATNGTATCCCCATCAAACCATGCAGATCCTCGTTTCTCGATTTTCCATTGTCTTGAAGGCATTATGCCGGTTGTCTCTCCAGGAAGATCTAATCCGGTTTTTTNCCCTAAGCCAAATTTCTGACTAAAAGAGGATAATGCATCTATTCCAACTTTCGCTCCGATTTCATAAAAAAATACATCACAGGATTCTGTGATTGCTTGATTCANATNAACAGATGATCCATGACCTCCTNTTTTAGGTTCTCTCCACGGTCTGTCAATCCCCTCCATTAGAAANTATCCTGGATCTTTTATGACAGTGTTTGGGAAAACNTGTTNGGTATGNAGNGCTATCAAGCCAAAAAGTGGNTTTATAGTTGATCCTGGAGGATATTGTCCGGCCACTGCTCGATTGAAAAGAGGTTTGTCATCTGATTTTAGAAGTGCAGANTATTTTTCTTGAGAAATTCCTGATGTGAAAAGATTTGGATCATAGCTTGGCGAACTCATCAAGGCCAGTATTTCGCCTGATTTCACATCAAGAGCAACCAACGCACCCTTTCGCCCTTGGAACTCATTAAATGCTGTTAATTGAATCTCTCTATCTAGCGTGAGCATCAGATTATTTCCTGCGTTGGGCTGATTTTCGCTTAAAGTTTTCATCACTCTCCCACGCGCATTGGTTTCAACATTTTGGCTACCCACCTGACCCAACAGTTCTGATTCATAAAACTTTTCAAGGCCTGTTTTACCTATTGAATCCGTTCCTCGGTAACTAGGAGTATCAATATTTTCTAGTTCAGATTCATTGATCCGACCCACATATCCAAGCACATGAGCAAACAGTTCTTTTTCAGGATACTCGCGTTTTAACTTGGCACTTACCTCAATGCCGTCCAGATCGAACTCATTCACGGCGAGAATTGCTTGCATTTTTTCAGTTAAATCATANTTTAGTGGTGTNGGCTCATAAGGTTTTCGTCGTTTTAACCGATCCAAGAAAACATCTATCTCATTGTCACTTATCTCAATGAGAGATTTTAGTTTATTTATTAACGCATCTAGGTCATCCGTATGTTCGCGGACTATAGATAGATTTGTAATCGGTATGTTATGAGCGAGAATTTCTCCATTCCTGTCATAGATTATGCCCCTAGCAGGGGCAAGCGGTCGAACATGAACTCGGTTTTTTTCAGAGTTAGTCACAAAGTCTTCATGTTTTGTTATTTGCAAATCAAAATATCTTGCCACTAAGATCAAAGTTAAAAGTGAAATAAATATAATNGAGAGAGTTACTCTTTTTAAATAAATTTTTCTTTCTATTTCTGGATCTGAAAAGTTTGACTGCATCTGTAAATTTCTGAATTCTATGATCTGTGATATGGATGATTAGTTGTTATTGTCCAGGCTCGATAAAGCTGCTCAAGAAGAATAACTCTAACCAAAGNATGCGGAAAAGTCAGATCAGACATTGACCATACAAAATCGCATTCGTTTAAAAATTCTTTTGATAAACCATCTGGACCACCTATAACAAACGTTAAATTTATTCCCTCCATTTCCCANTGACTAATTCTTTTTGATAAAAAACTACTGGTTAGACTNTCACCTCTTGAATCAAGAGCAACANTATATGAANTACGATCAATTTTTTTNACGATAGTTTCACATTCAAGTTCTATGGCACGCTTGNTCGATTGATTGCTTTGATAATTCTTTTGGACAATTTCAATNATTCTTAGTTCCCATTTTTTNGGNAGTCGATTTATATAATTTTGGCANCNATCCTCAATCCAGCGATCCATTTTTGTTCCTACTGCAATAATAGTTACTTTCATGATGAACTTTTCAGAAGGCTCTAAGTCGAATAATTGCTTTTTATGATGCAGACTTGGGTTGCGACCATAATTTTTCTAAATCATAAAGCTTTCGAGTCTCGGATAACATAACGTGGACAACGGTATCCCCAAGATCGATAAGCACCCACTCTCCAGAATTCTGACCCTCTANACCTATGACTTTTATGTNTTGGTTCTTNGCAAATTCTGTTATNGCCATAGAGACTGATCTCACATGTCGAGTCGANTTCCCAGTAGCGATTATCATTGACATCATTTCGCTAGTGATTTCAGAGACGTTGATAGTTACGACATCATGTGCTTTTGAGTTATCAAGTTCATTTACTAGTGATAGTTCTGTATTTTTTGAGTTCATTTTATGTCTCTATATAGATGGTGCTCGTTAATGTAGTGTCTTATTTTTAAGGGCACTAATCCATCAAATTTTCTACCCAATTTTATATTCTTGCGAATCTCACTAGAGCTTATTTCGAGTTGTGAAAGATTGCAAAAATATATATTTCCAAACGCTCTTTTTTTTAAAATGGTAATATTTTCACATCTTTTTTCTTTTAGCCAATCAGTTATCTCCTTGCCGCGGGTTGGCCTAAAACCTTTTCGAGAGACTACGGCTAAATGACAGTAGTTGAGAAGCTCTCTCCAGTTGTACCAAGTATTTATTGATTCAAGAGCATCTTCACCTATGCAAAGTATTATTGATACCTCAGACCCAAATTTTTCTCTAAGATATTTAAATGTTTTAACACTGTATGAAGCACCGATGCTCTTTATTTCATAATCCTCTATGGAAATATGATGCAAATCTTTCTCAATTCCAATTTTAATCATATTGAGCCTGTGCTCATGCGAAATTGAAAATGTCTCCTTGTGCGGAGGCTGGCCTGTAGGCAATATTTTTAGATTTTTTATATCCAAATGATCAACTAGGTCTTGAGCAATGTTTAGATGACCATTGTGAAATGGATCGAAACACCCACCAAAATAAGCCAATGTCATTTTAGTCTCTTACCTGTCCATTTCCTGATACGACCCATTTCAATGATGTCAATCCTTCGAGACCAACAGGACCTCTTGCATGAATTTTATCAGTGGAAATCCCAATCTCAGCGCCGAGACCATATTCAAAGCCATCAGCGAATCGTGTCGAAGTATTTACGAGAACCGAACTCGATTCAATTTCTCTTAAAAATCTCTTTTGATGCTCTTCATTTTCAGAGACGATCGCATCTGTGTGATGAGAACCAAATTTATTAATATGATTGATCGCATCATCAAGTCCAGCAACAACCTTTACGGCAAGTATTGGAGCCAAATATTCCTCTTGCCAGTCAGCCTCAGAGGCTATTTTTAAGTTTGGAACAATTTTCCTGCTGGCATCACATCCCCTGATTTCGACTTTTTTCTCCATTAGAATCTTTGCGAATTTAGGTAAGAAATTAACGGCGATTATCTCTGATACAAGCAAAGTCTCCATTGCATTACAAACGCCGAAACGATTTGTCTTTGAATTTACCGAGATATCAAGAGATTTTTTAATATCCGCCGAATCGTCAATAAAGACGTGACAAACCCCGTCAAGGTGCTTAATCATTGGAATCGTCGCATGCTTTTGTAAAAACTTAAGTAGCTCTTTACTGCCACGAGGTATTATTAAATCAATATATTCATCGGCACTGGCAATTTCAGAGACAAGATCTCTCGATGTGTCTTCTATGACTTGAACTAAATTTGGATCCACAGAATTATTGATCAATGATTTTCTAATAATTTTCCCTATGGCTAAATTCGTGTTGATGGATTCGCTTCCTCCCCTGAGAATTACTGAGTTTCCTGATTTCAGGCAAAGGGCTGAAGCGTCGGTGGTAACATTTGGTCTCGATTCATAAATTATTCCTATGACGCCAAGCGCGATTCTCATTTTTTTAATATGGAGACCATTTGGTCTTTTCCCAAGGTCAATAATCTGACCGATTGGATCAGGCAGGTCAATGATATCCGAGATACTAGTAAGCATATTCTCGATTCTCGGTTCATCCAATAATAATCTATCCCTGAAACTATCTTTCGTTCTAATCGGCAGGTTTTCAATATCAATGCTGTTGGCAGTAATTATTTTTGCTTTGTTTTTATCGATCTCGTAACTTATAGAGGCAAGTAGTTCATTTTTTGCTTTTGTTGTAAGACTGCGAGCTTGTTTTGATGCTTTTTTTGCTTTTTGAGCAATCTCAGTTATTGAAGATAATATATTAATTTTTTTAATCTCTAATTAGTTTTATGGAACGTATTATTTTTTCTGGCGCTAACTTAATTTAGTTGAGTTTTATTTTATCTAATTTATTAATTTGCAATTTTAAGGTTTCGATGGATATTTTAAAAGAACTTGTATCAAGAAATAATTGGTTTGTGCTCACGGGTGCGGGGGTTAGCCTTGATTCGGGTATTCCAACGTACCGGGATAGTGAGGGAAACTGGACTAGATCAATACCAGTTGAAAGCCAAGATTTTATTCGTTCCTCTGATGTTAGAAGACGATTCTGGGCTCGAAACATGGTTGGTTGGCGATTTATGTCCGAAGCCAAGCCGAACCAAAATCATTTACATCTTGCACATATACAAAAAAAAGGAGGTATTTCCTGCCTCACGACGCAAAATGTAGACGGTTTGCATCAAAAAGCAGGTAGCACCGATGTTATAGATCTCCATGGTCGTTTAGATTCTGTGACCTGTCTGAGCTGCGGACTAAAACTTGCTCGACAATATATACAAAATGTTTTGATTGAAAACAATCCGCACTATGCAGTAATAACAGGAGCTATTCTCCCGGATGGAGATGCTGAAATTGATAAAATACCCTATGGATCTTTTTTTGTACCAGATTGTCCAAATTGTGGAGGTATTCTGAAACCTGATGCTGTTTTCTTTGGCGACTCGGTCCCAAAGCATATAGTTTCAAAAGCGATTGATAGCCTCAAATCATCGAATGGTGTTCTAGTTGTTGGGTCTTCACTTAACACATATTCGGGTTTTCGGTTTTGTCGGCTTGCCAAAGAAGCAAGAAAGAAATTAATTATTATTAATAAAAGTCCGACTAGAGCTGATAATATCACGGATATAAAAGTATCAGCGGACTGCTCAGAGGTACTCTCAGAGTGGGCTGCCTTTATTAGTTAACGCTTAAATATGGACTGACTATGTCCATAAGAACTTCGATATGTTCATTATCATCATTTAGGCAATAGATATACTCAAATTCTTCTCCACCCGCCTCTAAGAATATCTCTCTTGCCTCTCCGTTAATTTCTTCCAATGTTTCAAGACAGTCTGACGAAAATCCTGGGCAAATAATAAATATTTTTTTAATATTTTTTGGTGGGAGAGATTCTATTGTTTCGTCAGTATAAGGCTGCAACCAGGGTTCTCTTCCAAATCGAGACTGAAAAGTGGTAATTATTTTATCACTCTCAAAATTCAGTGCTTCAGACACTAAACGGGTAGTTTGATGACAAAAGCAATGATATGGATCTCCATTCTTTAGATATCTCTCAGGTGTTCCATGATAGGACATAATGATCATGTCTGGGTTACCACTTTTTTTAAGTTGGTTCTCTACAGTCTTGACAAGTGCGCGGATAAACTTTGAGGACTGGTGATAACCTCCTACAAAATGAAGTTCGGGTACCCACCTAGTTTTTTTGAAAACATCCGCAATAGCATCAAAAGTGGACCCTGTTGTTGCACCGGAATATTGAGGGTAGAGAGGGAGAACGGTAATATTTCTAACGTTTTGCGACGTCAATTTTTTTATTGCGGAATGTATTGATGGATTTCCATAACGCATTCCAAGTTCGACAGGAATTTCATAATTATATTTTTTTTCTAAAGCGGTCTTGAGTTTTTCTGTTTGTGATAGTGAGTTGACAAGCAATGGAGAGCCGTCCTCAGTCCAGACAGTTTGATAGAGTTTCGCAGACCGTCTTGGTCTGATTGTCAATATAATTAAATTGAGCACCAACCACCAAATGATCCTCGGAACTTCAACTACTCTCGGATCGCTTAAAAATTGCTTTAAGTATGAACGTAGTTTAGAGGAAGAGGGTTTGTCGGGAGTACCTAGATTGCAAAGTAATACGCCAGATCTCGGAGATAATCCTTTGTGGTCATAATCCGTTTCACCGATATATTTCATTGACGGCTCCAAAAGTTCCTTATAATAACTCGAAAGTACGCTAGGTAACTTAAATGAGATCGCTTTTCCCTTGTGTGTGGCTATAATGCAATCTCTTTAAATCAGATGTCAATTCATGAAAGATTTTGCGTCAAATAGAAAAACATTTGCAATTATTTCTCATCCCGATGCAGGCAAAACTACAATCACGGAAAAGTTGCTATTACTTGGCAATATAATCCAAATTGCCGGTACTGTCAGGGCGAGAAAAAGTGATCGACATGCGGTTTCTGATTGGATGGCAATCGAGAAAGAAAGAGGAATATCAGTAACCTCCTCTGTTATGCAGTTTCCCTATGAAGATTTTATAGTTAATTTATTGGATACACCAGGTCATGAAGATTTCTCAGAGGACACGTACCGTACACTCACTGCTGTCGATTCAGCCTTAATGGTGCTTGATGGGGCAAAGGGCGTCGAAAATAGAACAATAAAACTTATGGATGTTTGCAGATTGCGAGATACTCCAATTATAACCTTTATCAATAAGATGGATCGTGATATCAGAGACCCAATAGAATTACTTGATGAAATCGAAAGTGTATTGAAAATAAGAGTTGCACCGATAAATTGGCCTATCGGAATGGGTAAACATTTTCTCGGTACTTTAAATTTAATTTCAAATAAAATCTTTCTATACAAAAAAAATGATATTTCCATGGATAGGTGTATTCAGTTGAATGATATCTATGATCCGTCGGCAAAAGGTGTTTTAGGAGATGCATATGAAGATTTTGTTGCAGAATTAGAATTAATTAAAGGTGCAGGCAGTTCTTTTACAAATGATCAGTTTCTGTCAGGTGAATTAACACCCGTATTTTTTGGGACTGCATTAGGAGATTTTGGAGTTCGAGAGATGCTAGATTACTTCATCAAGTGGGCACCAGAACCTCAGGCAAGACAGACAGATGTCAGAGCGGTTTCTGCATCTGAGGATTTATTTAGTGGGTTCGTCTTCAAAATTCAAGCCAACATGGATCCAAAGCACAGAGATAGAATGGCTTTTTTACGAATCTGTTCTGGTAAATATAAAAAGGGTATGAAAATAAAGCAGGTTCGAACCGGCAAGCTGATGAGAATATCAGATGCTGTTGGTTTCAAAGCTGGATCAAGAATCTCGCTGGATGCGGCAGAGGCCGGAGATATTATTGGATTTCATAATCATGGGTCTATCCAAATTGGAGACACGTTCACGGAGGGAGAGCAGCTCAGATTTGCTGGGATACCTTATTTTGCGCCTGAATTATTTAAAAGAATTCGTTTAAGGGATCCACTCAAAGCAAAACAGCTTCGTATGGGGATAAAACAACTCTCTGAGGAGGGAAGCATGCAGGTGTTTTTCCCTCTGGAAAATAACGATATCATTGTTGGTGCTATCGGACAGTTGCAGTTCGATCTCGTAGTGCACAGATTAAAATCAGAATATTCCGTCGATGCTGATTATGAGCCTGTAAATGTAAATAGTGCCAGATGGATTTCTTCGTCAGATCAAAAAGTTCTTGAGATGTTTAAACGAAAAACACGTTCTTATTTGGCATTAGATGGAGGTGATTGTCTAGCTTATTTAGCTCCAACAAGCGTCAATATGTCTCTTGCTAAAGAAAAAAATCCAGAGATTAAGTTTACATCAACCAGAGAACACTAGCTCGATGCATCAAATAAATAGTGAATCGAAAAATTCTGTGTCAGAGTCTCAATGTCCTGATCATCTCCGTGCCAAAAGACCGTCATGGATGGCGTGGCTGGGTCGAACTGTGCTCAAGGTTTTGGGTTGGAGAGTGATTGGTAAGGTGCCAAATGTTAATAAACTCATAGTGATTGGTGCACCACACACGTCTAATTGGGATTTTGTTTTAGCTATGGCTACGCTGCTTGGCCTTAACATAAAAATGTATTGGATGGCGAAACATACAATCTTTAAACCAGGATTCAAAAGGTTACTTTTTTGGTTAGGTGGCATTCCGACCAACCGATTAAATCCTGAATTGATTGTCAAAAATATAACTGAGCTGGTGGACAAAGAGGGTTCTTTTGTCTTGGGTTTAACGCCAGAGGGGACCAGGAAAAAGGTTAAAACTTGGAAAACCGGATTTTTAAGATTTTCTAAAAATCTTGAATGCCCAATTTTAATGGTTGGGCTTAATTTCCCTAAAAAGCTTGTCATTTTGGGAGAAACATTTGTACCCTCCGGAGACAATGATAACGATCTGAAAAAAATAAAGCGCTACTATGAGCAATTTGAAGGGAAAAATCCGAGCCAATTTTAAATTTCACATCATCAAGCAAATACTTTTCCTATTTTTTTATATAGTAAATCCAGTAAACTTAAAGACATAAAATGCGTTAAGGACAGGATATATGACTTCTGATTACTCTAAATTATCGAAATATTTAATAGTGGGGGCTTCATTTACTATTGTTGTCTCGGGTTTGAAGATTGCTGCTCCTATCTTTGTACCTTTTCTATTAGCTATTTTTATTTCAATTTTGGTTTCCCCAATGCTCAAACTTTTAAAGAGCAAAGGACTGAGTAACGGTATCGCAATACTAATAATAATTGCATTGATTGGTTTAGTAGGTTTATTCATTGGTTCGATTTTGGGGGCATCAGTCGCTGATTTTAGGCAAGACTTACCCGAATATAGCTCAAAACTGTCACTTATCAGTATGCAAATACAACAAGGCCTTGCGAACATTGGATTGGTGATTGACAAGGATCAATGGAGCGAGAGCTTTAACCCGAGTATTCTTTTAGCGGCGGTTGGAAGTTCCCTCACCTCCTTTGGAGGAGTATTAACAAATTCATTTTTGATCTTGCTAACCGTGGTGTTTATTTTGACGGAAAATATAACTTTTTCTGAGAAGCTAAAGAATGCAACAGGTAAAAAGGATGGGCAGCTTTGGCTGGAAAACTTTGCGACTAGCGTCCACAGTTATATAGCAATTAAAGGATTTGTTAGCTTACTTACGGGTTTTCTTGTATTTGTGCTATTAAAACTTATTGGAGTGGAGTATGCGGTTCTCTGGAGTGTAACCGCTGTTTTGTTGAACTTTATTCCGACAGTTGGCTCTATAATAGCGGCAGTCCCACCAGTATTATTATCACTCGTTCAATTATCGGTCCCTGATTCTATATTCGTTCTTTTAGGCTATTTAGTAATTAATTTGTTTGTCGGTAATTATATTGAGCCGCGATGGATGGGCAAGGGTTTGAACTTATCACCATTTGTGGTTTTTGTGTCTCTCGTTTTTTGGGGTTGGATATTAGGCCCAGTGGGGATGCTTCTCTCAATCCCGCTAACTATTCTGGTAAAAATTGGGCTTGAAACTCAGGAAGAGACTAAGTGGATAGCCGTTTTACTGGGAGACAAGTAGCTAGATAAAAAAAGGGAGGCAAAAGCCTCCCTAGCCGTATGAGCTTTTTGGGTATTACTGTCCCCAGCTAACTCCTCGGTAGATGCCACTACTACTTTTATCTGATTTAGAAAGCTGATCTACCTGATACTCAGCTCCTCTGTACAAACGAGGTGCGTTATCTTTTTTAGATTGTGTTTCTTTTTTTGAGTTAGCTTCGGCACTTGGTACCTTAAAGCCTCTATAATATGTAGCCATATTAATATCCTCCAGTCTTCGTTTCGATTAACAGTGTGAACAAGTCCACACCCACTCAACGCGTTCCTTCGGTAAACCATTACCTACTTCCGTCTCATATGAGATGAACGATAATGCGTTCCTTCGCCTAGCGACTACTTCCGTTTATATAAAAATATAAATGAACGAAATAAAATTATTACCTTTTTTATTCATTTTGTCAATTTGGTGTCATCTTTATTAAATATCATTTTACTATTTCTTGGCTAAGTACAACAATTAAAGTTAACGCTGAGTTATAATTTAAAAATCCTGCAATCCATTTTCCGTGTGCTGATGAAAAAAGAAATAATTTTTAATTTTACTGCCATCCTATTAGCTATTCTTTTTGTCAATGATTTGCTTGCACATGATGATTGGCAGCCAAAACAATATTCTGCAGCCGAAACATACGCGCCTTCTCCATTGCCAGACAGAGTGATTTTAACTTGGGAAGATAACCCTTCTACAACACAGTCTGTTTCCTGGCGAACTGATATTTCAGTAAAGAGAGCTATCGCTCAATTGGCTGTCGCAAATTCAAATGGACGAGCATTAAAGCCAAAAACATTTCCTGCTCTAACGACGAAATTTTCGAGTGATTTGAATAGCTCTCATTATCACACTGTAACTTTTCGTGATCTGGATCCTGAAACACTCTATGTTTACAGAGTCGGGGACGGGATTAATTTTACTGAATATTATCATTTCAAAACATCAAGTAAGATGCCGAAGCCATTTAGTTTTATATATTTTGGGGATGCTCAAAACGAAGTACGAACGCATTGGTCCCGGGTGTTTCGAGAAGCCTTTCGCGATGCTCCCAGAGCTGCCTTTACACTGCATGCTGGTGATTTAGTTGATAGGAAGTACAGTGATTCCGAATGGGGAGAGTGGCATCAAGGACCAGATTGGGTAAATGGGACTATTCCTGTAATTGCAACGCCAGGTAATCATGAGTATTACAATTATGATGAACGATCTAAAGAGTTATATTGGACCGATAAATCGAGTAATGACATTGAAATTACTATGGTTTCAGTGGCTCAAAGGATATTGAGTTCAAGAAAAATTTATCAAGTTTCTTTTTCTGACAGAAAGGGAAATGTCATAAATATGGAAGTTGGTGAAACCGGAATCGTTAGAGAAGTTGATGAAGGAATAAAGGATATTACGGGATTTCAAAAAGAAGAAGTAATTGGTACAAATTTGTATGGCACGCCACTACTTAATAGACAGCGCGAGATTCCGAGTATCTCTGAGCATTGGCGCCCACAGTTTGCGTTTCCTGTTCAGAATGTTCCTGACCCTGCACTTGCTGAAACTGTCTATTATATTGACTATCAAGGCGTACGATTTATATCTCTTGACTCAAATAATGCAAAGGAGTCTCAAGTAGAATGGTTAAAAAAGGTGCTGGAGAGTAATACGAATATTTGGACAATCGTTACGTTCCATCACCCGATGTTTTCCCCGGGATCAGACAGAGATAATCCTGAAATAAGAAAGCTTTGGAAACCGATTTTAGATGAATTCAAGGTTGATTTGATACTAAGTGGCCATGATCACACGTATGCACGAACTGGTCAGATCGCATCCAAAAAAATTATAAACATTCCAGAGGGTTATGAGAAAGCTTACGATCCCAAGATCGGTACTGTAAATGTAGTATCAGTAAGTGGCCCTAAAATGTACAAAATCACTAAGGGTGCTTTTGCAAAACGGATGGCAGAAGACACACAACTTTACCAAATTATAGATGTCAATCAATCAAGATTACGCTTTAGAGCTTTTAAAGCGACAGGTGAGTTGTACGACGAATTTTCACTTAAAAAACGGGAAGGTAAACCAAATTTACTCGTTGAAGGGTAATCTGAATAAAACTGATTGATTATAAACGGTTTTCGTGGTGCCCAGAGGTGGAATCGAACCACCGACACAAGGATTTTCAGTCCTAAATACCCAAAATTTTAATANTTAAGCCATTGATTTTATTGCACTTATAGTATGCTTATGGCTATGCTTACGCGGCTATTTTTGGTATAATATGCTTACGATATGCTAACGAAAAACCATGATTTTTTATGCAAACTATTCTCGCAAAAACACGAATTAATTTTAATGAAGAAGCTGATTTAACAGCCTCCTCTTATCAAAAATATCATCCGAAACCCAAGGAGTATTTTGTTCGTGATAAAAAGATTAAAGGGTTCTATATCCGCATTTATCCCTCAGGAAAAAAGTCTTATGGGGTGATTGCCAGAAAAGGTGGAGTCGGTGGACAAAAATCTAAATCACTAGGTGATTGTGAGAGTCGTGATTTTAATCAAGTGAAAGTATATGCGAGGCAATATCTCTTCTCGATTAAAGAGCAAGGTGTGAGTCCTTCTGATTTGGTTCGAGATAAAGTACGAGTTGATAGGCTGTTAAGTGAGATAGTCAGAGAGTTTTTAGAGCTGGATAAACGACTTGATATAAAGACCAAGGATGACTATGTAAGGTGCATTAAAAATCGTATGCCAAGCATCAATAGAATGCGCATACAGGAAATAACAACCTCTTTGATAGTAGATTGGTGGAGTGCAAGTAAGGGTCAGAGAAGCGATGTGAAGGCGTTTATGTATGCAAGAGTCATGATGGAGAAGGCAAGGGCAGCCGGGTATATCGAGAGTAATCCATTTATGAATGCGAAAACACTCATAGGACAGTTCCCCTCTATCAACACCAGCACATCACATATTCCAATCAGAGAGCTTGGACATTTTCTAACTACCTTGATTGAGGTGGCTCCAAATCTATCCAGGGTTGCACGTGACTTTATTCTCTTTTTACTTATCTCCGGTAAGAGAAGACAAGAAGTCCTATCACTGGAGTGGAAGGATGTGGATTTTGAAAGAGGGCTTATTACCTTTAAAAATACTAAATATAAGAAATTGGATGTAATGCCTCTAACCAAACTCTCTTTCTTATTACTCAAGCATCGTGATAAGAATAAAGATAGGTCAAATGCTCGATGGGTATTTAATAGCCCTTCAGGTGTGGGGCATTTAGCAGACCCGTTCAAATCCTTTAAGAAATTAAATGATAAGTTAGATTTAGATTTTCAGGTGAGTGCGCATGTTCTAAGAAGAACATTTAGTACAGCAACCAATGAGCTTGGATTGCGTAGTGAGGACCTAGGGAGTCTTCTAAATCATAAGAAAAAAGACGTGACACAAAACTATATTATGGCCTCACAAGAGTTGAAGAGAAAGAATCTAGAGAGCATTGCCAGCTTCATGAATCAACACGCTCAAGACACGCTTAATTGGATTGCAGTTGAATGGTATGACGGTAATGAGGATATGTTCACGCCAACCGTTGAGGAGGCAAGAACTAAAAAAACCTTCGAAGATGAGATGGCTTATTTGCTTGCTGAGAACTCATCAAGATTTAAAGGAGTAGGGCATCATCAGTTTCAGGTTCATGATTAGAGTTAGCTTTGAAACTAGTTAACAAATAAGACAAAACTTAGAAAATTATTTATCTCCATCTATCAACTATTTTGTTTTTTATTTAAATTAATTTAAAGCCATTTATCTTTGAATCTTGGATGTAAGATTTCAATAAGCTCATCAACCGTCATTAGTTCTACAGCATGTGTATACATTAATTTTTTAATATCAGATACCAAATCCCTAGCTCCACATACTTTACTTGCATAACCTTTTTTAGCTGATTTCTTTGAAGCATTCCAAAATAGCTTTCTGAATGTTAAATAAATTGTTTTATCAGTGAACTCTGGAGATTGAGATAAATTTTCCATCAGTTCTCCTCTAACACTCAAAGGTCTGTTTAAAAGAAAATCAGCATTATCACCATGACTTGCGTACATCATGCATAAGCCTCTTATTCTATGCCTAGCAGCAGTTTGATAATCTTTTACATCATTCGGCCAGTAGTTGTCCTGTCTCAAGATTTTTTTCTTTCCTTCCTTGTCTTCACCAAAAATTAAATCGGCATATGCAAAAGTCAGCCACAACCACAAACCATATTTATCTCTATAGGTTTTTATTTTTGATTTTCCTCCAAGAGATTCAGCAATGGCTTTAGCAATTTTAAATTGAGATTCATTTTTTATGTCTAAATCTTTTCCATTATTTACAGAAAGTTCACTCGAATATTTTGAATCTGAGAGAAATTTCGCATTTAATTTTTCTCCATTTACAAAAACTCTTTCAAACTCTTCATGTATTTCTTTTGGAAATATTCCATTTTTAGACTTAAAGAATCGTATTTTCATCAAAAATCCTCCATACTTTCATTTGAAGAATTTAGTTTCTCAATCAAAGGGTTGTATAAATTAGATTTAAACCTAACACAGTAACGGTCAACCAGACGATTTAACCAACGTGTTATTTCATCCTCTTCATCTCCAACTTCCTCAAAGTCATTGATTTCCATAGCTTCAAAAAATTTTTTCCAATCCTTAAACCAACCTTCATCATCCAGATGAGCTCTATTAGCCAAAAGAAAGCCCCCAATTTCAAGCACAACATTGGGAAGAATAGAATTTAAAAAGATTAGGTTGTCAATAAAACCTTGGTCCTCTATATCTTTTGAAATTTCAATTACAGGTTTTTCACCTTCGCTCATTTTCAATCTCCATAATCGCGGTGAAGTGTCTGTAAATCTGGTACCAACAGGAGCAACATCTTTATTATCTTTAGAATCATCATCAATCGATTGTGGGCTTTTCATACTTGCTACAACTTTTGAGTCCGCCGGAGAGATAAGTTGAATGAAATAAGTAAAGCTAATTTCGTTAGAAACCCAATGACTTAAAAATCTTTCATTAGGTAGGGTTTGATTTTTAATAGTTCCACATTTTATTGTTTCAACTTGGGTATTTTTTTTAACTTTTAAAAAAATCTCAAGATTTTCATCATAATTACCTTTTACTTCAAGTTTTGAGATTACAGGGTAGAAGCCTGCATCTGGAAGCTCTTTTCTTGAAGAAAGAATGATGATATTTGCTTGAGGAATGTCTACTCTTCCGAGTGGTTTTAGTGCTAGTTTCAATCTACTTCCTCAACTTTATATATAATTTCATAATTAGACTCAAACCCTTTAAGTTCAAATGAGAAATCTTTTTCTATATCGTCTATCAGAATAACTTTTCCAAGCAGTTTCCCAGAATCTGTTGCATCATTTGAAACACTGTATGAGCAGTTAGTAGCTTGGAAAGAGCTCTCATTAAAGCTCACATCATCTGCATTTACTGCGGGTTTCTTCTGATAAGGATGATGTTTAGCATTAAATCTTACCGAGATTGATTTTGGTAGTTTCGCATTACCTCTAGGGTGAATCCTAAAACCAGTTTTTCTTTGTTGAACGAGAAATTTACTCTTAGTGTTTTTAATATCTTTTTTTGGTCTGATATCTGGATTAGTTTTTTTCTTTTCCGGCAGCGTGAAGAAATTTGCTAGCGTCCTATAATTTACTTCTTGTTTCTTTTCATTAAAGACTTTTGTAAGGTCTAAGAGAATTGATTGGCATAAACGCAGGGGTCTAATATAGTAACTCTCATCATACCCTTTACTCTTTGCATCAGCTTTTTGCTGAGCTCCTGCAATCCACTTAGTATGTCCTTCGTCTTCAAAGATATTTAAATACCTTGCTATATGCGAATCTCTGCAGAGTAGGGCAGCTTGGTATCTACCATCTAACTTTTTCTCCTGACTAATCATTAGCATCCCATTTCGATAATAACCTTCAAATCCCTTGCTTTCACCTTCAGGTTTTCTTAGACAAGCCTCTATATAGGTATCATTATTCTTGCCATTAATTACTATTGGGAAATTAATTTTAATATTTACCACGTCATTGTTGTCAAGAGCAGTGTTAATAATGTATCTTTCTTCAGGTGTGATTAATGAATCATCTTTGATGTCTAATTTGGTATCTTTTTTCAAGGTAATTTCAGCTTCGTACTCCTCAGCTTCGTTTTCTGCTATGGCAGTTGTTAAGAAATCCATATAATCTTCACCACTTTCCTGAAGCTCAGGCATAGTGAATAAATGCTTAATCTGTGTTGTTATTCTTCGTAAATTCTCATGAGAAACTTTTTCATCATTTATAACTGGCGCAAATTGGTCTCTTAAAATTAATGGAGCATATGTCTCTATTAGTGACGCTTTAATTTGGTCGTAGTAATCATCTGGATTTTTGTCCTCATCTATTTTTGGAAAAGGAATAATAATCGTAGTTCCAAAGGACGCCTCTCCTTTATATTTGATATCAGGAACTTTAAAGTCTTTTTTAAATTTTGGTATTAAATTGTCATGAAGCGACCAAATTCCTCCATCCTTTTTACTTTTTACAAACAATGCAGCAGAGTCATAAAACTTTTTTTTCTTTTCATCATCATGAGTATTTAACATTGCATACCCGACAAGATGCTCGCCATCAGGTCTTTTAGTTAATGCAAAGATACATCTAATTTCTGAAAAAAGTGGGAATGTAATCCTACCAACACCTTTCGAGCCGCTGTTGGCTCTGTTTTGGTGAACTTTATTACTTCTTCCCCAATTAAGAACAAAACTCCAAAAATCAGACTTTCTACTATCGAGGGAACCTTCAAGTCCTTTGGTATTTGAGTCTTGTAGCATCAGCCAAGAGCAGTTATTAAAATCAAACTCTTTACTATAAAGGTTTCCCCATAAGTTACTCTTATCCAGGACTTTACGGGCTTCCGTTAAACCAGAAAAATATTCAGACAGGTCAGAGTTCGATGAAAAAAATTTATAATTTATAACAGCATTATTTTTATCGTTATCAGGAGTATTGGAAAAAAAAGCATCTACGGAATTTTGTGCACTCTCTCGAGTTAAAGAAACAATCTCTTTTAAATTAAAGCGTTTATCAATAATATTTTCCTGAGTTTGGTTATTCGTTTCTAACCATTTCCAATACTTATTACTTAAAAACACTCTTCAACTCCATCTCACAACTACTTTTGAAAACTAAATCCTTTCTTCAAATTTTTATTATTACTACTATTGAATTTTTCCATTGTTGAGAAAAGTTCATCCTTCAAAACTTTTTCTATTTTTTTTATTTCGGCAGAAGAGTATTCATAATTAGCTTTATTGGATAAGTTCCCAATTAGGTTAATTGCTTTAATAGCATTATTGACTCTTCGCTCACCTACTTTTATAAATCTTTCACGTCTGATATTCATTTTGTAATCGTATTACATATTTAATATGTGTGCAACTATTTATTGAAATTATATTTAAATAAAAAAACTTTTCTGTATTTATGGCAATTAAATAGGTATTTATAGAAAAGGGCTTATTTTTTTTGCTATTTCTCTAACAACACTGACTGGCACAGCATTTCCGAACTGTTTATATGCCTGTGTATCACTGACTGGGATTATAAAGTTATCTGGAAAGCCTTGAAGTCTTCTTGCTTCGAGGGGTGTAAGTCTTCTTGGGTTTTTATTCTTCTGTTCAATAAGAATTTCTAGACCATCTTTATAGTATCTTGCTGATAATGTGCTTGTATAAATCGAATCTCTATTAAAAAGCTTATAGCTGAATCCATTGCCTTTTAAAATAGCTCTTTCTCGTCTCTTAATCGCACTTGTCCATAACTTATCCGAAATTGTGTATTTATCTTTTACTCTTTTTTGCAAAATTGAACCTAGTCTAGTTTTTCTTCTAGAAGGCTCAGGAAAGAAAAAGTTTGTATGTTTCCAAAAACCCACGATAAAAACTCTTTCTCTGTTTTGAGGGAGACCAAAATCTCTTGCGTTTAAAACTTGATGTTCAATAGTCTGATAACCTATCCGATTTAAGGTATCTATGATTGTTCTAAAAGTATGCCCTCCATCATGACTTTTTAATCCTTTAACATTTTCAAGAAGGAAAGCTTTGGGTTTGTGAGTTTTAAGAATTGTAGCAATATCAAAAAAAAGAGTTCCTCTTGTATCATCAAACCCTTTCTTTAATCCTGCATGAGAGAATGCTTGGCAAGGAAATCCCGCAAGAAGTAAATCATGTTTTGGGATTTCATTTATATCTACTGACTTAATATCACCATGAGGCATTTCACTATAATTTGATTCATATGTTTTTTGTGCAAATTTATCTGATTCTGATGTAAATACACATTCACCTCCTAACTCATCAAAAGGTATTCTTATGCCGCCGATACCTGCAAATAAGTCAATAAATTTAAATTTTTTAGTCATTCGCTAGTTTTGCCTTGCGTTCTTGCAGCGTCTTCTCGTAATTGATAAGTCTGAGGTGGGATTGCATATTATTAATTCATTTAATACTTAGCAAATGAAGTTTAATCGCTAACAGTCTAGTCCCGCAACTTGACTTTCACGACTCGTAATCAGATACTTTCTTGGCATCAAGAGAAGGATTGAGTTCCTCTCCAACCTGCCTACTCCGGCAAGGTGGAAAAGTGATGCGGTTGGTAGACAACAACAAAAGGAGTTTCTGATGGAACGTTTATATTTTTATCTTATGGTCTCAAAGCTGTCTTTTGTTGTGTGTCTAAATTTTAATTAAATTTGGAGATAAACATGGCAAAAGTAAAAAAATTCATCACAGCAAAAGAGGATGACCCCATCTATCAAGAAGGATGGAGTCTATCTAGTTTTAATTACCGATATTTAAAAAATAAAACTGCGAAAGAGAAAACAAGCACCTCATTGGATAAGGAGATAGCGAATGTTAAAAAAAGATGAGAAGAGATTTAAAGTTTCATTAAACGGACTTAACAAAGTTCAAACACCTTTAGCTGACAATTCCCCCGAGGAACCTAATATAACAAATCAGGATTCATTTCGGGATGATTTGATGATGGATATTCTTAAAGACCACCCGGGACTTACCTATGAAGAATTGGATGAGCAGATGTCTGCATTTGGATTTTAATTGAGTACTTTGAGTTGTATGATAAAAAGATGCAAAGAGTCTATTTAACATTTGTTTTTTCGTTCCTTTTTATGGTGCTTATTGGCAAGTTATCTTTTTGGATTTTTTACTGGTGTATAGGGTATTTTGATATCCAACTTACCTATCAAGAACTTCTTAAATTAGAGGACATTCCATATGGGTTAACTCTATTAGGATTAGTGGTTGGAGGGATAGGAGCTTGGAAATTTTTTAACAAATCTTGACTGGCTGGTCTAAGATAATCTTAAGAAAAGTGGTCCAAAGCAGCTCCTACCCTCGTACCCCCTCGCGAAGCTCACTAGCTTCAAATTGTTTTTTCTTTTTTCTTGGACGTAATTAAAATTATAACTTTAAAACGTCTTCTTTTTTCTTTTTGTGACCCCCCCATATGGTGTTTATAACTATAAAGATTATTAAAACTAAGACTATTTATACCTTTTAACCCTTTAATAAAAAAGCCATAAATGTATGTGTGGTAGATACACATTAAGAAATTCTAGAGCTGTTAAAGACAAACATTTATTAAATATAGATGCTAGCTATAACATTGCTCCCTCTCATGAAGTTTTAACATTAACTTCCACTCCAACTTTTATGCGATGGTCTTATAACCCGACTTGGGCAAAAACACCTATGAACTTAATTAATGCTAGGTCAGAAACATTAAATCTAAAACCTAGTTTTAAGATGGCTAGACGATGTTTAATCCCTGCTGATGGTTGGTTTGAATGGCTTCGAACTGATTATAAAAAACAACCTTATTTCTTTCATATGAATGATTCTTTATTTACTTTTGCTGGAATCTACACTGAATATAATGGGGTTAGAGGGTGCGCAATTATAACCAAAGAAGCTATTCAGAATTTATCTAAAGTTCATCATAGGATGCCAATTATAATTTCTGATAATGAGGCTGAGAATTGGCTTTCTGGAGAGGATGTTTTTGATTCAAAGTTATCGGAGGATATAGATTATTATCCTGTTAGCACTTTGGTGAATTCGCCTAGAAATAATAATATTGATTGCGTTAAATTATTTGATTAAGTTAGAAGGGTATGATTCATAAATAAGAGGGTAACATGAGGCAATTACTACTAATTTTCATAATAATATGTTCCTCAATTTCCACTGCTAAAGAATCTGAGGACGGCGCTGAAGATTTCTCTGATATGTTGAATCCTTCTGAGCTAAGAGACTTTGAACGTATTTATCGTACCGTGATTTGTGAGGAGTATGGTGAGCATGCTGAGGAACTCGCAGAAATGATGCAAGATGGTTCTTCAAGAGCTGAAGTAATGTGGAGGGCATTTGCACTAGCTGAGGGAAATTTTGAAAGAAATCTTAATGAAGCAAGAAAAAAATCCGAGGGTGTGGTTAGTGAAAACCTTTTTCAACATGAGCGAGTAATAAAAAGTCTTAAAAAGCCATCTGTTCCTAATTTAAACGAGGAGATAATGCGGCGAATACTTGTAGATAATGTTTTTAAATATAAAAGAGAGTCACTCAGAGGAAAACGGTTGCAGGCTATTGCAGATGCTCGAGATGAATCGTTTAATTATTGTTTCACAAGATTACAATTACCCAGGCCTTAATAATTATTCTGCTTAACAATCCAAATTTGAACAAATGTTTGAACCCTAGATAGACCTATTGAGGATAGGGGGTGGCATCCTGCCCGAGGGTATTTTAAAAGAATAGTCTTCGAAAAAATAACCCAATTTATGCTTACGATATGCTTACGTGAGATGCGTTTCAAGGGGTGCTATTTTGACAGAAGCCGCGTCAATAGTGGTGCCCAGAGGTGGAATCGAACCACCGACACAAGGATTTTCAGTCCTTTGCTCTACCGACTGAGCTATCTGGGCATTTTTATGTGGACATATTTAAAGACTGCGTATTAAATCCTCTGAATTTAAATTCGTCAAGCCATTATTCTGTTGTCGAAATGAAGCCNTCTGCTTGATCTACATCCTCACCGCTCAAGAATTTCTCTCTTTGCTCAGATAAGTATTTCCTGGACTCGACATCCATCATATTCAATCTTTTCTCATTTATTAAAGTAGTTTGATGGGCGATCCATTTTGACCAGGCTTCTTTCGACACATTCTCAAATATCTCTGATCCTGCAGGTCCTGGAAATGGAGGATGCTCTAAGCCAGGTAGTTCCTTTTTAAAAAGACGACACAATATTAATCGCGACATTATTTGCCTCCTTCACATAAGTCTCTTCACGCAAGTTGTCCAATAATAATTTTATTGGCGCTGGTATCCCAATTTTCAACTCGTCGTTCAGGCAATACCAAAATTTTTGTTTATCATGTTTTTGGTTCTTTTTTNCCGAAACACTAACCAATATTGTTTCGTACATCAGACTAAAGTGACTAAAAACATGTTTTTTTTGATCTAATTTATTATAGCTCAATACTTTCAAGTTTAGTCTGCTGCATATGTCATCTAATTCTTCAATGGTTTTGCATTTTGGTGGGACCCAAAGATCTTGCCAAACTCCTTTGTTATAGTTTTTTTCGAGTAAAACTTCATTTTTCTGATTTTTGATTAAAAGAAAAAAGCAGAACTTTTCAGGCACTTTTCGCGGGGGTTTTTTCTCTGGATATTCTAGTATCTTGTCATTTTTTAGTGCTTTACACTTTGTATTTATCGGGCATGACGAGCACTTAGGATTATTTTTTTTGCAGACGGTTGCCCCAATATCCATGATTGCCTGTGTATATTCTCTAATCGAAGTGAAAGGAGTATGTTTTTCCGCATAAAACCATAGCTCACCATTGGTTTTTGAATTCCCATACCAGCCATTTATCATATGATATCTCGATAATACTCTTTTTACATTTCCATCTAGGATTGGACCTCGCTGATTAAACCCAAGGGATTTTATTGCGCCAGCTGTTGTTTTACCTATCCCGGGAAGTTTTATCAGTTCATCAATTTCATTAGGGAAAATTCCATCTGAATTATCAGTTAGATATTTCGCAGTACGATGAAGATTTCGTGCTCTAGAATAATAACCAAGACCAGACCAATGCTGCATTACAATATCCTGCGGCGCTGCTGCTAATTTNTGGATAGTTGGAAATGAAGACATAAACTTTTTGTAGTATGGGAGAACAGTGCTTACTTGAGTTTGTTGAAGCATTATTTCAGACACCCAGACTCTGTATGGATTGATGTTTTTTTGCCATGGTAGGTCTTTTCTACCATCTTTTTGGTACCAGTCTAAGATTTGCTTTTGAAATATTGTTAATGCCACTACATATTCACCTGGAATTTATTTGAAGATATTTTTGAGTGTTTCCAGATTCGAATTCAAACGTGGTGTCATGCTTTTCATGACATTTTTCTTTAGTAGNTTCTGCNNGATTGANGAATCAATCTTACAGTTTTGTTGTACTAAAAATGTTTGGTTTAGAATTCCAGCACATGAAATTGGCAAAGTTAGATCGCTAAAAGATTTTGGGATGGCGCACCCATTTTCACTAGTACGAGTAGTTTTGTTAAGGATATTAAAGTCAAATTTATACTCGTCCTTGTTAAGGTCTAAATTACCATTAGATTTAACATCTATATTCCCAAAGCGAGTTTGTATGTTATCAAATCGGACATTGCCATCTGTTATAGACAAATTACCAGTNAATTCATCGAAAAGTGTATGGCTTTTGACGCTTGATGAGTAGTTAGAGCCAGATATTGGTTGGAGGAATTCANAGATTTCATTTTCGATATTTTTGCCAGGTACCGAGAAATTTTTTATTTTAAATGATCCGCTGCCGTTCGAAGAGTTTGCATTGTATGCAGATCCCGATAAAGAAATAGTTGAGTTCAAAAATCCGTTNAGATCANCAGGTATNTTTAGANCCCTTAAAATCTGTTTGACCGGNATTAGNTTAGTTTGTGTNCTAAAATTAAAATCCAANTCAGAATTTAAATTAAATNTTCCGNCTCCGTTTATATCACCNCCCATTATATTAGNGNTCAGAGACACNACCNTAACGACATNACGTGTGTTTTCGAGAAGCAGTAAATTATTTTCACTCAAAATATCNCCTGAGATTAATTTATTNNCATTGATTTCAGTAACACTCTTTTGTTTCCAAATGTAAGAGGGGATTGCCATGCTCGAAAGGAGAAACTCATAGCTATTGTCACCAGTATTTTTTGTTGAATACTTATCCAGGTTAATGCTATCAGCGTGAATATAGGTCTTCATTGTCCCTAATTTTAGGTCTGTCTCTGATTCTATCTCAATCATCTGATCATCAACTCTAAGAATATGAAAATATTTTGAAAAACCTTGCGGTTCTATAGAGAAATTTGATTTTAATGAGAGATTAGAGAGAGCACTTTTATTTTTGAATGTTGGTAACTTTAAGAGAGGGAAATATGATTTTAATTTTGCGATCAGCTCTGACGCCTNTAGATCAATGATTGCCAAGTNCCCATNAATTTTNAGTTTGTTAAGATTTATATTTAAACTGCCTTCAATATCGATCAAATCAATATTAAGATTCAAGTCAGAAACATTTACGATTAATTCGTTATCAAAACTGACCTGCTTTCCAAAATTTGCACTACCCTTAACATCAAATTGATTCAGAATTTCTGCGGTAAAATTAATATCCAAATGTTCCAATTCAGATGAAACTCCAGCTAAAGATATGTTGAGATCAGAGGCTTTAATTGGCAAATCAACACCAGAACTGTTAAACGACATTTCTCCATCTTTAGCATCGACATTAAATTTCAGCCCAACTAGCCCTTTACTTGGGATTGTCAGAAGAGAAGTCAAATCGAGAGTCACAGATATTTCATCGATATTTCCTTTCAGCTGACTATCAGATGCGATGCTAATATCATTTGAAATTAGACCCAGAGATGGAAAACTCATCCACCGGATGTCAATCGGCGATGTGAGTCTTACGTTATTACTCGAAAGGCTACTTTTGACCGCATCGATATAGTCGTTCGGATCAATAATGGCTTTTATTATGGTTATCGTGGCGAGATATAGAGATATAAGTAATCCAAGTATTAGTAAACTTGATTTTATGATCCTTTTAAGCATTCTGTCCCCAATATAAATTCCAGCTAGCTGCTACGAGTAAAGCTTCTAACTTTTTGCTGTCAGTTAACTTGTATTTTTTGCTTATCCTTCAACCAATCCAAAACTTCTTTATGATTTCCTCTGAAGCAAATACGATCTTTTCTTTTTTCAAGTTTAAACTCATAAAGTGGATCGTAGTATGACGTAGTAATTTCCTCGAGCCATTTTCGATGGCTTTGAAAGTTATCTTTCTTTTGAACTTTTAAGGCTATCTCCAGCAGCTTCAGGATTTTCTGAGTTCTCTCTCCACCTAATCTTTTTTCTAAACGTTTTAAGCTTGATATAAGATGATTAGAAAATTCAAGATCGGCCTGGGAAATATTTGTATAGAACTCTAATGAATCTTTATATCTTTCTACGACATACTCATGCAAGAGCAAATCAATTCTTTCCTCAAATGAAACTTCAACTAGAACCATCGGACTTTCTTCCATCGCTTGAGATAAATCTAGAGGTAAATGACGGGCACCGATGTTTCTGCTCTCGTCTTCTAGCAAAATTGGCCTTGAATTTTCATTGGTTAGTTTAATTAAGTTTATACAAATTTCGTTTTCAATATCTATTTGGGCAGGCTGATCGTTTAAAGGCTTCCCAAAGCTGGATCCTTTATGATTCGCGATTCCCTCAAGATCTACAGAGCGGTATATGTTTTTTAATAATTCAGTTTTGCCAGAGCCGGTTGTTCCAGACAAAAGAAAAAATTTTTGAGACATACAATTTTTTTTCAACTCGCTAAGAAGAAAATTTCTTATAGTTTTATACCCTCCGATTACTCGGGAGCATTCAATATTATTTTGATTCAGCCAAGTTTGGCATATTTCAGATCTTAAGCCACCTCGTGCACAGTAAATTATGGAGTTTGGCTTTTGCCTAACGAATCTTGACCATTTTTCGACTAGTTTATCTTTCTTAGTACCCGAAACAATTTTGTTGCCAAGTTCAATAGCTGCATCTTGCCCATGCCTTTGAAAACAGACGCCAACTTTATGTCTCTCATCATTTGATAGNATAGGTATGTTTACNGCGTTTCTGATTGAACCTTTCAAAAATTCGTTGGGTGAGCGAACGTCAATAAATGAATNTTGATTAATTATCAATTTCNTTAATTCATTTTCTTGAATGAGTTGTTTNNTAGTCAAGGTAAGACCTTGACATATTTTTCACCAGTGATGTGTTTGGATAAATATCCGACAGGTTNACTGTAAAGNCCATACTTCTCCAGAAGAGCAGTTATNTCCNTTACTTTCTCTGATCTNACNCAAACTAANANTCCTCCACTCGTTTGAGGATCGCAGAGAACTANCTTTTTATTTTCATCAGCGCATTGAACTTTNTCTTTGACGCTNGTCCAATTTCTTTTACCGCCACCGGTTTCACAATTTTGACCTGCATATTGGTTTAAAAAATCACTAATTAGAGGAAGTTTTTTATAAGAGAGTGTTGCCGAGGCTTCACTTGACTCAC
Organism: Porticoccaceae bacterium; assembly: GCA_002710745.1. Lineage (GTDB taxonomy): Bacteria > Pseudomonadota > Gammaproteobacteria > Pseudomonadales > Porticoccaceae > AAA300-D14. The sequence continues at coordinate 8,004 of PALW01000045.1, read as the reverse complement.
AGACCTCTATCAAATGTCCCAAAAGACCAAAACCTGTAACATCTGTCATTGCTGAAACGGCATCTGTGTTGCCTAAAATCTCACCTACAGAATTGATTTTTGTCATGACTTTTTCTGCTTTGTTTTTATCTTTTGACGACAAAATTCCCATTTTAGCGGCTGATGTAAGTAACCCAATACCTAATGGTTTTGTTAAAAATATAACATCTCCAGTCTGAGCCTCAGAATTTCTTTTTATATTTGTGCATTTGACCCGACCCGTAACACTCAATCCAAATATTGGCTCTGATGATTCGATAGAATGCCCGCCAGCAATTTCAATATTTATGTCTTTGCATGCTTTTTTGGCGCCGTCAAGAACAGCGCTTGCGGCATCGGATGAAAGCTTTGATTTGGGCCAGCCTAATATTGCAAGTGCCATCAGAGGTGATGCGCCCATTGCGTATATATCACTCAAAGCATTAGTCGCCGCGATCTGACCAAAAACAAATTGGTCGTCAACAATGGGTGTGAAAAAGTCTGTCGTACTTACTATTGCAGTCCCATCTCCTAAATCATATACAGCGGCATCATCACTAGAAGTATTACTAACTAGCAGATCATTATTTAAAGACTTTTTTTTGTCTAAATTGATTATTTTTTTTAGATAATCAGGATCTAGTTTGCAGCCACACCCCCCGCCAGAGCTGTATTGTGTTAATCTTAAACTGTCTTTATCTATCATAAATAATCTATTAAATTAAAATATCAGATTGAAATCTGTGAGAGTTAGCGTATCTATTTCTTTATACCACCATTTTATGGTTAACTGGTGTTAAGTATCTATAACTTTAAAATAAATTTAGTATGAAACACCCTAATAATGCTGACCTTAAAAAATGGGAAGCAAGAGTTCTCAAAGAGACAAAGCAAACAAGCCTTAATGGGCTAGTCTGTAATACAGCAGAGGGCATCCCAATAAAGCCCATTTACACCTTTGATGATATAAAAAATTCTAAAATTATTGACTCTCTACCTGGACTTGAGCCTTTTTTAAGAGGGCCAAGATCTTCTATGTATCTCGGAAAGCCTTGGACCATACGTCAATATGCTGGCTTTTCAACTGCACAAGATTCTAATGCATTTTTTAAAAAAAATTTAGCAGCTGGTCAACAGGGATTATCAGTTGCATTTGACTTGCCAACGCATCGTGGATACGACTCTGATCACCCTCGTGTCAAGGGAGACGTTGGCAAGGCTGGTGTTGCGATAGACTCAGTAGAGGATATGAAGCTACTTTTCGATGGTATTTCACTGAATGAGACCTCAATCTCAATGACCATGAACGGGGCAGTGCTCCCTATCATGGCAAGCTTCATTGTTGTGGCAGAGGAAACAGATACTCCACTAGACCAGCTTTCCGGGACTCTGCAAAATGATATTTTAAAAGAATTTATGGTCAGAAATACATACATCTATCCTCCTGAGCCATCAATGAGAATTGTCTCCGATATTTTAGAGTTTACTAGTAAGCATATGCCAAAGTTTAACCCAGTCTCTATCTCTGGTTACCATATGCATGAGGCGGGAGCAAATGGAGTGCAAGAGCTTGCGTACACAATATCTGACGGCTTGGAATACGTCCAATTAGCGACAGATAGAGGTTTAAATCCTGATGACTTCGTTCCAAGGTTATCCTTCTTTTTTGCAGTGGGAATGAATTTTTTTATGGAAGTTGCAAAGTTAAGAGCAGCGAGGCTACTTTGGGCTCGGTATATGAGACAAAGATTTTCGCCAAGCGACGAAAAATCCCTAATTCTCCGAATGCACTGTCAGACTTCAGGTGTGAGTCTAACCAGCAAGGATCCATATAATAATGTAGTTCGAACTACAATCGAAGCGCTGTCCGCAGTTTTAGGTGGAACACAATCGCTTCATACGAACTCATTTGATGAAGCTTTGGGACTGCCTACTGAGCAATCTGCTGCAATAGCCAGAAATACTCAATTGATTCTTCAAGAGGAAGCTGGTTTAACTAAAACTGTTGATCCTCTGGCAGGATCTTATTATGTGGAATCGCTTACGCAAGATTTGTTTGATAGAGCGTGTATTCTAATCGACGAAATTTTCAATTCAGGAGGAATGACAAAATACGTGGAGTCGGGATTGCCGAAGCTTCAAATTGAAGAGTCGGCAATTAAAAAGCAGGCAGCAATAGATAGGTGTGAAGATGTCATTGTTGGAGTCAACAAATACGTAGGAGATGATCATTCAAAGGTTGATGTTTTTGATATCGATAATGAGTTTGTCAGGGATAACCAATTAAAGCGGCTTGAAAAATTAAAGCTAAATAGAGATCAAAAAAAATGCGAAAAAGCGCTCGAAAAACTTGAAGAAGGTGCTCTGAATGATGAACATAATTTACTTGAACTAGCCATTGACGCGGCACGATGCCGAGCCACTGTGGGAGAGATAAGTTTAGCACTTGAAAATGTTTGGGGCAGATACAGAGCATCTGCGCAGTCGAATTCTGGCATATACAGCGAGATGTATAATAGCGAGGCCGAATTTTTGGATGTTACTAAAGAAGTAAATGCTTTTCTGGTAAAAAATGGACGGCGTCCAAGAATACTTGTTTGCAAACTTGGTCAGGATGGCCATGACCGTGGAGCAAAGATAATATCATCTGCGTTTGCAGATTTTGGGTTTGATGTTGATATCGCACCTATGTTCCAAATACCTGAGGAGGTAGTAAAACAGGCGCTAGAAAATGACGTCCATGTTATAGGAATATCCTCGCAAGCAGCAGGCCACAAAACACTTATTCCAGAATTAACCAAATGCCTTACCAGCAATGAAGCTGATGATATTGTCGTTGTATGTGGAGGAATTATTCCTGAGAATGATCGCCCTTTTTTAAAGGAAAACGGTGTCGCCGCAATTTTTGGGCCTGATGAAAGCATTCATCATGTCGCTAAAAAAGTTCTTGAATTGATAAGCTAGTGAAAAAACATTTTATCTATGAATGATTTGAATAAAAAATTAAAAGCAAAGAAGCGCAAGGCCTCATTAGGGGGAGGTAAAAAGCGAATCGATGCCCAACATGCTAAAGGCAAACTTACTGCTCGACAGAGGTTAGATTTACTTCTTGATGAAAATAGTTTTGAAGAGTGGGATATTTTTGTCGAGCATCGAAATGATAGTTCTGATTCTAAAGACGATACTTTCATGGGAGATGGAGTCGTGACGGGTTATGGGAAAGTTCATGGCCGGCTCGTCTTCGTATATAGCCAGGATTTCACCATTTTTGGTGGATCATTGTCTGAATCTAATGCTAAAAAGATTTGTAAAATCATGGATCATGCCATAAAAGTAGGAGCGCCCATTATTGGAATGAATGATTCAGGCGGAGCCAGGATTCAAGAAGGTGTTGCCTCGCTCGGGGGATATGCAGATATTTTTCAAAGAAATGTCTTGTCCTCAGGGGTAATTCCTCAATTATCACTAATAATGGGACCATGCGCTGGTGGAGCGGTTTATTCGCCTGCGATAACTGATTTCATTGCTATGGTGAAAAATACATCAAATATGTTTGTTACCGGTCCAAATGTTGTAAAAACTGTGACTCATGAATCAGTTACAGCGGAGGAGCTTGGGGGGTCACATACGCATGCAACTAAATCTGGCGTTGCTGACTTTCAATGCGATAATGACGCTGATGCTATAACACTGATTAAGAAGTTATTATCATATTTGCCATCAAACAATAAAGAAAAGCCCCCTGTCATTAAGACATCAGACCAACTAAATCGTATGGAAAAATCACTTGATTCTGTTATCCCTTTGAATCCAAGCACTCCTTATGATATGCGTGAGATTTTAGTTAAAATTCTCGATGACAATGATTTTTTTGAAGTCCAAAATGGATTTGCAAAAAATATCATAATAGGTTTTGGTCGTATTTCGGGTAAGGCGGTAGGAATTGTTGCGAATCAGCCGAAGTTTCTTGCTGGGTGCCTCGACATAGATGCTTCAAAAAAGGCTGCTAGGTTTATACGATTTTGTGATGCATTTAATATACCGATATTAACCTTTGTGGATGTGCCAGGGTTTATGCCAGGTTTACGGCAAGAGTTAGGAGGAATAATAAAAAATGGGGCTAAATTGCTCTATGCCTATGCAGAGGCTACTGTCGCAAAAATTACCATAATAACTCGTAAAGCATACGGAGGAGCTTACGATGTAATGTCTTCGAAGCACTTGCGTGGTGATGTGAATCTGGCCTGGCCGACTGCGGAGATCGCGGTGATGGGTGCAAAAGGCGCAGTTGAAATATTGTATAAAAATGAGGTTAAAGGCGATATCCGCAAAATGAATGAACTTGCTCAGTCGTATGAAGAGAAATTTTTGAATCCATTTGAAGCGGCGAAGCTCGGATTTCTCGATGATGTAATCCAACCCAGAGAGACCAGAATGAAAATCGCTAAATCCCTGCAGATGTTAGAAAATAAAACACTTAAGAATCCCTGGCGAAAGCACGGCAACATACCTCTTTAATTATTAACTAACTTTAAATTTGTTTTAGTTCAGAGAACTTAACCTATGCGGGAAGTAGAAATATTAGCTGAGAGATTAAAAGATGGCGATAAAAGAGCCTTGTCAAAAGCACTGACCTTAGCCGAGTCGTTGAATCACGATCATATGGCTCAGTTATCTGAATTACTTGGAAAGTTAAAAAATATTAAGCATGAATCACTAAAGCTCGCGATTTCTGGATCTCCAGGGGTTGGTAAATCGACATTTATAGAGGCAATGGGGTTATATCTATGCAATCGCGGCTATTCGGTGGCTGTTTTGGCCGTGGATCCCTCCTCTCCAAAATCGGGTGGTTCTATTCTGGGCGACAAAACTAGAATGAATCAACTGGCGGCAATGAATTCTGCATTTATAAGACCGACTCCATCAGATGGAAACCTAGGTGGGGTAGCCAGAAGCACTGAGAATTCAATAAAAATTTGCGAGGTAGTAGGTTTCGATTTTATTTTGGTAGAAACGCTTGGTGTTGGTCAAGGCGAATTTTCAGCAAAAAAAATGACAGATATGTTTGTGCTCATCCTATCACCATTAGGCGGAGATGAATTGCAAGGTATCAAAAAGGGAATCGTAGAGCTTGCCGATATGATATTGGTAAACAAGTCTGATGGTGATCATGAATATCTTGCTGCCAACACACTTTTGCACTACGAATCTGCTCTTAAAGTTTCTCGGAAAAAATCAATGGGTTGGGATGTGCCTGTAAGAAAAATATCAGCAATCAACAGCACAGGAATTGAAGAGGTATATATTGATATAAAAAGATTTAAGGACCAAAATACAATAAAGAAGGGTCACATTTTTGAGAGTGAAGTTCAGGTTAAGGAATCTATTATGGAAGACGCTTCAAGATTAATTCTAAATCATATAAATAACAGTGCATTTTTCTCCGAGTACGTATCTGATCTTTCTAAAGAGGTGTTAGAGGGCAGAATATCGGTAAAATTTGCCGCTAAGCAGTTGCTTAGTTACTATAGCGAAGGCGCAAATAAAAATAAGTGAATACAAATTCGTGGACATTTCAGAAAACGCGATCCTTAACAAAATAATTGAATCAAACAAAAATTATGCTTCAAAATTTAGTGGACTCTTCGATTCAGGAACGCCAAAGTTGCGTCTCGCAATCCTTACTTGTATGGACTGTCGGATCAACCCTTATTCAATCTGCGATCTTACTGAGGGTGATGCGCACATTGTAAGAAATGCAGGGGCTAGGGTTACTGAGGATGCTATTAGATCGCTAGTTATATCTCATAAATTTATGCAGACTACTACCTGGTGTATCATCCATCACACTCAGTGCGGTATGCATGCCTTGTCAGAGGATTTGATATCTGACCTGTTGAAAGGCGATCTCGAGTCAGCTGAGTATGCTGATGGAGAATGGAAGAATCCTATCCGTAAATTATCAAAAAACACCAAACCCGGTTCTGCCTACGGGGAGCATGTCCATTGGTTTACCTTCGAAGAACAGGAGGAGACTTTGCTAGCAGATATATCAGTTCTGAGAGATCACCCTCTTGTTCCGAGCCATATTGATATTTTTGGATTTATTTTTGATATCGATACGGGTAATTTAAGACTTGTTGAATAGCTGATATTTGATAATGAAAAGATTTGGCCCTGGAATGCTTGTGGCTGCCGCTTTTATTGGCCCTGGTACGGTTACGACAGCAAGTATTGCGGGTGCGAACTTTGGTTTTGTTTTAATATGGGCTTTACTTTTATCCTGCATAATAACTTTTGTATTGCAAGAGATGTCTTCAAGGTTGGGTATCGTATCCGGTCTTGGTCTTTCAGAATCCTTAAACCAATCAATTCAAAATAAGACGACAAAACTTTGTTTGATGATCTTAATTGTTGCAGCAATTGGAGTAGGTAATGCGGCATTTGAAGTCGGCAATATAACTGGTGCTGCAATAGGATTAAACCAAATAACTGGTCTCTCTGTTCCCGGATGCTCGGTTTTCATAGGAATAATTGCATTTATTCTACTGGGCACCAACGCGTTTAAATTGATTGAACCTCTTCTGACAGCTCTTGTTATTGTAATGAGTTTACTTTTCTTGGTCACGATGATGGTTATTGATATTGATGTGAAGAAATTTATGAATGGTTTAATGCATCCAAAGATTTCGTCTGAATCTTTAATCATGATAATGGCTCTCATTGGGACAACGGTGGTTCCATATAATCTATTTCTTCATGCTCATTTTTCTAAGGAAAAATGGAAAGAACTTCAGCCCAAGAAAGCATTAAAATATAGCAGGGTAGACACCGCAGTCGCGATTAGTTTGGGAGGATTAATTACGTTAGCGATAATGAGCACATCAGCAGTTGCATTCTTTGGAAGTGCTGTGAGTATTTCCACTAATAATATTGGAGAACAACTAAATCCAATATTGGGTTCTTACTCCAACTATATATTTAGCTTCGGCTTGTTTGCCGCGGGCGTGACAAGTGCAGTTACTGCCCCGCTAGCAGCGTCAATTGCTTTAACAGAAGCACTCGGTTGGGAAAATGATCCTTCGCAAAAAAAGTTTAAATTAATATGGATTTCGATTATTAGCATTGGAACACTATTTGCCGTTTTTGGTACTAAACCACTGGAAGCAATATTGTTTGCCCAAGCTACTAATGCATTGCTACTGCCAATAATTGCTATTTTCTTGTTTTATATTGTTAATAAGAGACAGGTGATGGGATCCTATGCAAATGGCTTTTGGGTAAACCTTTTAGCAGTTATTATTATAGCTTCTATATTGTCTTTGTCTGGATACAAAATATCTGCATTGATTTAGTTTGAATTTAGCCGCATTTTGAATCGCCACAATTGAGGCATGTCATACATCCATCCATTAAGATTACGGCTTTAACGCTACATTTTTTGCAAACTTGCGCTGTAGGCGGGAACTCACTCGGCGCTGTTTCAGGCTCTTGAATGCCCTCGAATTCTGTTCTTTTTTCATCCATAATTTTCTGCTGATGCTCTGGAATTTCAGCTTTTTTCAACAAACCTATCTTTTGCAGATGATCTTCTATTGCCCAACCTATCTCTGCTACGAGCGATGGCATGAAACGTCCGCCAGACTTAAAATATCCACCTTGTGGATCGAAAATAGCTTTTAATTCCTCAACAAGAAATGTGCAATCACCGCCTTTTCTAAATACCGCTGAAATTACTCTTGTAAGCGCAGAAATCCATTGATATTGATCCATATTTTTCGAATTGAGAAAGATTTCAAATGGTCTCCTTAATTCATGATCGCTGCCTTCATTTAATATGATGTCATTGATGGTTAAATACATCGCATGATCTGAGAGAGGTGTTTTAATTTTGTATGTGCTACCTGACAGCGTCTCAGGTCTTGAGACTTTTTCATGCATTTGAATAATATTACTATCAGCCTCAGTTATCGGCTCCGGCTTAGC
>PALW01000044.1 GCA_002710745.1 Porticoccaceae bacterium | reverse complement strand
GATCGCTGAAACTAATCCCAGGAATTGAAATCTCCTGTTCATGGAATAACAGGACAATACATGTTCTTGGATTAGATGTAGATATATCAAACCAAAATTTCATAAAAACTATAAAAGATGTTGCAAATCAGAGGCTTAAGCGTGGAGAGAAAATTAGCAAAGCACTTGAGAAACTGGGTATAAAAAACAGTTTAGATGGCGCATTAAAATATGCCGACCAAAACTTGGGAAGACCTCATTTTGCTCAATATCTCGTAGAGTGTGGAGTTGCAAAAAGCTCGGATGATGCATTTAAGAAATATTTGGGGAAAGGGAAAGTTGGAGACGTGAAATTTGAGTGGATGGAAATTAAGGTAGCAGTAGAGCTAATCAATGACGCCGGCGGTGTAGCAGTCTTAGCGCATCCACTAGCCTATAAATTCACAAATACCAAACTGATCGAATTACTTGAAGAATTTAAATCCTTTGGTGGCAGGGGTATCGAGATAATATCTGGCTTTCAAACGCAAGAGATGACTGACAAACTGACAAACTGTGCAATAAAGTATGATCTGGTTGGCTCACAAGGATCTGACTTCCATTTTTCAAATAAAAACTATTCATCATTAGGAAAATGTCCATCAATTTCACCATCAATCAAACCTGTTTGGGATTTATTCGACTGACAAGCGGCTGTGCCATTTCTAAGACAGTATTTCGCGTGTATAATTCGCGCGAATACTGAGAAACCACGGGTAAAGTATAGGATTATGAGCAACTTTTTTGCCTTTTTGAGCGAACAATGGATCCTAGCGTGCTCTTTTTTAACATTCGCCTTTTTATTTCTATACACAGAGTCAGTAAAAAGCGGTAAGAAGATATCCAATTCATCGCTTGTTACGATGATGAATAATAAAGAAGCGGTTCTTGTCGATGTTAGAGAAGGTGCCGACTACGCAATTGGGCATATCTTTGGAGCAGTGAACATTCCTCATACCAAAATGCCAACTCGTATCAGTGAACTTGAAAAGCACAGAACTAAAGTAATCGTATTAGTTGATCAAATGGGTCAGCATACTGGCTCTATTGGAAAACTCCTCAGTAAAGATGGCTTCAATGTAAGACGTCTGGGTGGAGGCATGAGTGAGTGGACATCACAGAGCATGCCAACAGTGGCGGGACAAAATAACTCATAAAAAATTTTAGAGGTGATTAAATGGCTGAAGAAAATATAACAACTAGCGAAGCCGCGACGACTGAAGATTCAGGACCAGTATTTGCGATACAAAGAATATATCTAAAAGATCTATCCTTCGAAACACCTATGGGGCCATCAGTTTTTCAAAAACAATGGCAACCAAAAGTTAATCAAGACTTAAATACGAAGAACACAAAGCTCGAAAACGACCTTTATGAAGTGGCGCTTCGGTTAACGCTTACTGTTACGGATGGCGAAGACACGATTTACATACTAGAAGTAAAGCAGGCCGGAATTTTTGCAATAAAGGGCCTCGATCCCAAGCAAATTACTCACGTCATTAATACAACGTGCCCAAACATCCTGTTCCCGTATGCAAGAGAGGCCGTTGATAGTGTTCTTTCCAAAGGATCCTTTCCGGCTCTTATGCTCCCGCCCATTAACTTTGATGCACTTTTTGCATCTGCTCTCAAACAAGCTGAAGAGGAAGGCAAAGAGGCGCCAGACGGTTCAGAGACGACCCACTAATTGTGGGTCACAATCAGCGTGACTCCAAATCATATTCTTGAAGTTTTCTTGTTAGCGTATTTCTGCCCCAGCCAAGCAACACCGAGGCGTCTCTTTTTCGGCCATTTGTGTGGGACAGAGCCAGCTCAATCATTGTCTTTTCGAAGTCTGGGACGGCTTTACTGAGAATATTTTTATTTCCTTCCGACAACTCTTTTTCCGCCCATGTCTTCAGTCCAAGTTTCCAATTACTAAAGTTCTGCTCTACGACTTCTCCACTTTCTGGTCTTATTTCAGGCGGCAGATCTGAAAGAAGTACCTCACGCCCAGCCGCCATAACAGTCAACCAGCGACACATATTCTCAAGTTCTCTTACATTCCCAGGCCATTCAAGAGTTGAGAAAAGCGAAGTAACATCACGCGATANAAATTTGGGCTCCATATCTAACTCACTAGCAGCTAGTAGGAANAAATGCTTCGCTAATTGAGGAATATCCTCCTTTCTTTCAGACAACTTAGGAACATGAACNCGAATCACATTTATACGATGGAAAAGATCCTCTCTGAATGCATTCTCACTAACGAGTTTTTCAAGGTTTTGGTGGGTCGCAGCTATTATTCTGACATCAACTTTAATTGGAGTGCGTCCTCCCACTCGATAGAACTCTCCATCTGCTAAAACTCGCAACAACCTTGTCTGAGCCTCAGAGGGCATATCTCCAATNTCATCAAGNAATAANGTCCCNCCATCCGCCTGCTCAAACCTGCCTTCCCTTCNCTGAGAAGCGCCAGTAAAGGCTCCTTTTTCGTGNCCGAATAACTCTGATTCNATTAAATCCTTTGGGATTGCNGCNACATTCAGAGCTATAAATTTTGACTGCTTTCTGGGNCTATGCTTGTGCAAAGCATGAGCCACTAGCTCTTTACCAGTCCCAGAGTCGCCATTTATTAGAACAGTAATATTAGAATTAGATAGCCTTCCTATTGCCCTAAAAACCTCCTGCATTGCAGGAGCTTCTCCTATGATTTCAGGTGCATTTTCAACAATCGTCTCTTCATGAATTTCAACCCTACTCTCCAACGCCAANGTTAACGCTCTTTGGGTAACATCAACTAGTTCAGATAAATCAAAAGGCTTAGGCAAATACTCAAATGCGCCTCCTTTGTATGCAGATACTGCGCTATCAAGGTCTGAATGAGCAGTTGTAATAATGACAGGAATATTCGAATTTTTCTCATGGATCTTGGAAAGTAGCTCTAATCCGTCAATACCNGGCATACGAATGTCTGAAATGATGACATCCGGAGATGAAAATTCTAAAGATCTTAAAAGCTCATCACCACTTTCAAAGGCCTTAACATGCATATCACCCTTTACTAGGGCTTTCTCCATAACCCACCTGAGCGAGCGATCATCCTCTGCTATCCAAATAACCGATTCATGATTCATTTTATTCTCCTAGCGGCAAATAGATAGAAAATATGGTGTCTCCTGGTTCTGATGAGCATTCTATCNCTCCCTTATGCCTTGTTATTGCAGTCTGAGCGATAGTCAGACCAAGACCTGTGCCACCACTTCGCTTGCTAACTAAAGGAAAGAAAATCTGGTCTGTCATATCTTGAGAGACACCNGGCCCATTATCAATAATGTCCAAGCGACAAACAAACCGATACCTATTATCTAAAATCGTNTAATTCCTTTGTACTCTTGTTTTTATTTTAATTTGTGGATCTATAGAATCACACTCAAACACAGCTTGTAGAGCATTTCGTGCAATATTCAATACCGCTTGTATCANTTGTGATTTATCACCATGAAGCTCTGGTATACTCGGATCATAATCTCTGACAAACATAAATTTACCGTGAGTTTCCGCCTCAAGAAGACTAGCTACATGCTCGGTAACCTCATGTATGTTCACCCTTCGGTATTTNAGTGTGTGGTGNGGCTCCAATAACCTATCGACCAAATCCTTCAATCGATCAGTTTCCGTAGTAATTATTTTTGTTAACTCTCGACACTCCTCATCCATACCAAACTGAATTATCTCTTGATCCAAAAGTTGAGCTGCACCGCGAATACCGCCAAGAGGATTTTTAATCTCATGCGCCAAACCTCTCACAAGGTTCTTAGACGTATCCTGAGCGGACAAAAGAGCATGCTCTCTGTTTATTCTTACAAAATGATCAATAGGATGCATTTCGATCAGGAGTCTTTTACTTTGGTTAACTTCAACCGGCGTAAAAAAACAATCTACTTTTGATGCTTTTCCCGANAGCTTAGAACTTATCTTTTCATGACGTCTNGTGTGAGGTGTACCTGAGTCTANTAAGTCCGACAAAGTCTTACTACATCCCACCTTGTCCTCCAGTAACTCGAAGACAGAAATNGANCATANTTTCGATCNTGCAATTTGAAACAGAGACTCNGCTGCTGAATTNGCATAAACTATANATAAATCAAGATCNGTGAGAAAGACNGCACCGTTTAAGTTATCGAGCAGAGTNTCGTGCACATTATTTNTTTTTGTAAGCATCGTTTCTTCAGTTGGTTGNATNGCAATCACTTAATTCTCAAGNCCAGCATAATANCTGNANGNANANCCCTCAAAATCANGGGCGCACCTTTTTAGTGCATAAAGNACATTATGCACTAAAAAACTACTNTTNCGAAACAAACNATCNCAACATTATGCAAGGCTAAAGCCGCGCATCTTNTNNTTGATAATTANAAAGCTTCTTTNGTGGTTTTNATGATNGCCGCAGCAACTTTGTAAGGATCTGCNTTAGAAGCTGTTCTTCTATCTTCAAGTCTGCCTTTCCAACCATTTTCNACAGTACCAACAGGAATTCTAATCGAGGCTCCTCGATCTGAAACACCATAACTAAATTGATCGTAGGCTTGTGTTTCATGCTCTCCTGTAAGCCTCTGTTCATTGTAGGCGCCATAAACACTCATGTGCCGATCGATATGCTTACCGAAGTTGTCACAAATGCTATTGAAAACGGATTCATCTCCACAAGTCCTCATCACTTCATTTGAAAAATTAGCATGCATTCCTGAGCCGTTCCAATCTAACTTACCGAACGGCTTAGGATGATAATCAATCGAGAAGCCATACTTCTCACCCGTCCTTTCTAAGATATATCGAGCAACCCAGGTTTCATCGCCTGCTGCTTTTGCACCTTTCGCAAACACCTGAAATTCCCATTGTCCTGCGGCGACCTCAGCGTTTATTCCTTCAACATTAATTCCTGCCTCAAGACACAGATCCAAATGCTCTTCAACACATCCTCTGCCATGAGCATTTGAAGCTCCAACCGAGCAATAGTATGGCCCTTGAGGCCCTGGATAACCATTTGTAGGAAAGCCAGGAGGAAGCTTAGTATCGACATCCATCAAGAAATATTCCTGCTCAAATCCAAACCAAAAATCATTATCGTCATCATCAATGGTTGACCTACCATTACTCGCATGTGGAGTTCCATCAGCATTCAAAACTTCTGTCATGACTAAGTATGCATTAACTCTGTCAGGGTCTGGGAAGATAGCGACGGGCTTCAATAAACAATCAGACGCATTTCCCGGCGCCTGTTCAGTCGAGCTTCCATCAAAGGACCACATAGGGCACTCTTCCAAGGTTCCCCCAAAATCAGATTCAATTCTTGTTTTGCTTCTTAAACTTTGAGTTGGCTCGTAACCATCCAACCAAATATATTCTAGTTTTGTCTTCATTATTTTATTGCTCCATTTACATCGTTAATCTATTGTTTAGAATTAGCCCGGTGACCAAAGTCAAAAGTTTGTATACTTTTTCAGATTCGATTGGGCAGTAGCTGATGTGTACACACACATGGGTTAAATAGGTGCAATTGCCATGCCAATCAACTATTAATTGAAGTCAAGGAAAGGTGACAATAAAATCAACAAGTTACGTTTTATAATGGGAGAGCATAATTCTACATGTGATCTATATTGGTGCAATTTCGAATAAAACGCATTAAATTAGTGCGTAAATTAGGGCGGTTTAAATGACAGAAAATCTAAACTTTCAATGCTTCAACCTAAAAGAATTAAGGGATTCCCATTCTAAATGCTCTGAAATAAAGATTATTGATTTGCGTCATCCTGAAGAAACTGCGATCTCACAACTTAAGACAACAGAGTTTGAAGTTATCAATATTCCCTATTTTGCTTTGAGAAAAAATTTAAATATTTTGGATAGGAATGTGCACTACGCTCTTTACTGCAAAGATGGAATTATGAGTAAGCTACAATCAGCTATTCTCAACGAATCTGGATTTCAAAATATTTCTATACTCGTTCTTTAGTAGGTGAAAACTTATAGCAGCTTGGCTCATGGTCATCCACTAAACCCATCGCCTGCATAAATGCATAACATATTGTAGGGCCAAAAAATTTAAAGCCTTTCTTTCGCATATCCTGACTAATTAATGAAGAGAGACTCGTTGAAGCAGGAGCAAAATTATCTTTTGACCAGTCTCTTTTAATAGGTTTGTAATTCACAAACCCCCAGATGTAATTACTAAAACTTCCATAAGTGAAAACAATGTTTTTAAAAGCAATAGCATTAGTAATTGCACTTTTTATTTTCAACTTATTCCTCACAATACCTGGATCATTTAGTAACCTTTCGAGATCAGAACTATCATATAAAGACACTTTATCGTAGTTAAAATTATCGAAAGCTTTTTTATATGCTTCTCGCTTGTTCAAGATAGTAAGCCAAGAGAGGCCGGCCTGAGCGCCCTCCAGAACAATAAATTCAAACAGCTTTCTATCATCACGGCATGGAACACCCCATTCTTTATCATGATAATCGACATAAAGCTTGGATTTAAGATCACACCAAGCACATCTTTTCGGTTCCATCATGCTCTACATTCTCTCTCAAAATTAGATATACATACAATGAATCATTAAGATAATATATGGAGGGTTCCAATGACAAAATACTTATGAGAAAACTCTTCCCTGCAATAAGACCTTATCAAACTCATTCTTTGTCAGTTGATACAATTCATAACCTTTATATTGAAGAGTGTGGCAATCCCTCGGGAATACCAATTGTTTTTATCCATGGCGGCCCTGGAGGGGGAACTCGAACTTCAGATAGATGTTTCTTTGATCCGGAGAAATACAGAATCATTCTTTTTGATCAACGAGGCTGTGGTAAATCAACACCTCATGCCGAATTAAAAAATAATAACACCAAAAATCTTCTTTCAGACATCGAGGCAATAAGGCAAATGCTCAGAATCGAGCAATGGGCTGTCTTTGGAGGCTCATGGGGATCCACTCTCAGTCTTGTTTATGCGCAGCATTATCCCAATCGGGTAAAAGCTTTGATCTTGAGAGGTATTTTCTTATGCAGAGAACATGACATTTCGTGGTTTTATCAAGATGGGGTGGCAAATATTTATCCAGATTATTGGGAAGATTATGTATCAATAATTCCTGAAAATGAAAGAGGCGATATCTTAACCTCATTTCACAAAAGATTAACTGGAACAAATGAAATTGAACAAATGGCAGCTGCAAAAGCCTGGTCGCTTCTTGAAGGACGTTGCGCCACTCTCAAACCAAATAAAGACTTTGCATCGCAGTTTGAAGCTCCTCATATGGCCCTATCGATGGCAAGAATTGAGGCTCACTATTTCGTGAACAATGCATTCTTAAAACCCAATGAAATTGAAAATAATATTCCTAAAATTCGCCATATTCCATGCACGATTGTTCATGGCAGATATGACATGGTTTGTCCAATCTACCAAGCTTTTGATCTATACAAAGCCTGGCCAGAGGCCATTTTTAAGATTGTCTCTGATGCCGGACACTCATCTAGCGAGCCTGGAATAATCCATGAATTAATTGAAGCGACTGAACGTCTTGCAATCTCTATTGGAAAAGAATGACTTATAAATGCGAGGTCTAATACAAAGAGTAAATTCAGCATCAGTGACAGTAGGCGACAGCGTTGTTGCCAGCATTGATTCGGGACTACTTCTGTTTTTAGGAATCGAGAAGAATGATTGTGAGGATAAGGCAGAGAAGCTTCTTAATAAAGTTTTAAAATATAGAGTTTTTGCAGACTCGGCAGGCAAGATGAATCAATGCCTGTTAGACAAAGAGGGTGACCTTCTTATCGTTTCACAATTTACGCTCGCAGCATCAACGGATAAAGGTCTTCGACCTAGTTTTACTTCTGCAGCCTCGACTGAAAAAGCAAAACAAATATATGATCACTTTTTAACTAGTTGCGATAAAGCATATCCAAAATTTAAAAGTGGAATCTTTGGAGAAGATATGCAGGTTGCTCTGGTTAACGATGGGCCTGTAACATTTTTATTACACGCCTGAGGAATGCCCTAATCAATTTTATCAGCAATGATCTCCCGCAAACCAGAAAAATCACCATTAGACATAATCACAATATTGGCAATCTGCTCTTTTATTCTATTCAAAGTTGTTAAAATCCCTAGAATGCTTTTTTCGATAAATATTTTATCTGTCATCTCTCCCAAACTATTTTCTATAGACCAGTTTAATTCAGAATCCTCAAACCAAATAACAAAGTCTGCACTTAAAAGGGAGGAAATTAGATTTTTATTATGAAATCCGGATTTCATTGTTCTCGATCTTGGCTCAATCACCGCAATGATCTGTTCACCCCCAACTTTCTTTCTAAGCGAGTCTAAAGTCGAAAATATTTCTGTAGGGTGATGCGCAAAGTCGTCATAGATATTGATGTTACCTTTCTTTGCAATGAGCTCCATTCTGCGTTTGACACCTTTGAAGGTATTAAGCGCATTTGAAATTTGTTGTGAGTTCACTCCAAGTAGGCTTGATGCGATGCTTGCGGATACGGCATTTTTAACATTATGCTCGCCAAAGTTATTCCATTTCACTTTTGTCTTGTTACATTTAGATACTGAGGCAGATCTATCCACAATCGTAAACTCTGATCCATGTTTATTATCAAGAATATACTGCCACTCAGATTGCATTTTCGCTGAATAGCCTATTTTTTTGCTCCAACATCCTAGGTCCATCATATCCGATATATTGCTATCTTCAGCATTAAAAACTATGTTTCCATTACTGGGCAACGTTCTCAAAAGATGATGAAACTGTTTTTTTATCTCTTCTAAATTATCAAAAATATCGGCATGATCAAACTCTAGGTTATTGATAATCAAAGTATCAGGAGAATAATGAATAAACTTAGATCTCTTGTCGAAGAAAGCAGTGTCGTACTCATCTGCCTCAATCACAAAGTAATTACTATCTCCTAAACTAGCTGAAATGCCAAAATTCTGAGTTATTCCGCCGATTAAAAAACCAGGCTTATATCCGGCCTCTATCAAGATATGCGTAAGCATACTGGCAGTCGTGGTCTTTCCATGAGTCCCAGAAACCGCTAATACAAATTTGCTCTTCAATACATTTTCGTACATCCACTGAGGACCAGACGTGTATGGGATATTAGAGTTAAGAATATATTCTACGCAATCATTGCCTCTCGACATTGCATTCCCGATTATCACCAAATCGATATCAGATGGAAGATTATTTGGGTCATAGCCCTCTGACAACTTTATACCGAGGCTAACAAGTTGATCACTCATCGGCGGGTATATATTCTGATCACTGCCAGTTACCCTATGCCCAAGACCTTGTGCTAGAGCAGCAATGCTGCACATGAAAGTCCCACATATTCCTAAAATATGGATATGCATAGGTCAGTCAAAAGTTAGTATTAGATACATATGAACACAAATTCCAATGTAATTCATTGATTTAATTTAGTTGGTTCAACAAACACGATTAAACTTTCCTCCCTCTAAAAATCCTTTAATATTGCCTGCTACCTGCTCGACTAGTCTTTGTCTCGCCTCCTTTGAAATCCAAGCTATGTGTGGCGTAACAATTAAATTAGGCACTCTATCATCCAAAAGAATATTACCGCTGATTGGAGGCTCTTCACTTAATACATCTAGTCCCGCTCCGGCAATCTCTCCATTAATAAGTGCTTCATNGAGACTTTTTTCATTAATCAATTTACCTCGGGCAGTGTTAATTAAAATAGAGCTCGATTTCATAAGCTTCANCTCTCTCTGATCAATCAGATTAATGTTATCTTCTGTCAGGGGACAGTGTAGACTTAAAACATCACTTTCTTTTAACAAATCATCAAAATCAATCCTATCNTTTTGAAAAGAATGCTTTGTGTTTTTCAATGCTGCATATCTGACTTTCATGCCAAATACCGGAGCAACGGAAGCTACTCCTCGCCCCAACTCTCCAGCACCAACTATCCCTATAGTTTTTCCTGATAACTCTTGAACAGGATAATCAATGACGCAAAATGAATCACTTTTCTGCCATCGGCCATTCATAGAGGCCTTCGAGTATCCAAGGAGTTTTGTAGTCAGCGCTAAAATGAGCGCCCAGGTATGTTGGACGACTGATCGAGTTCCATAACCAACGGCGTTAGAAACAGAAACACCGCATTCAGCCGCGGCATCAAGATCTATAATATTTGTACCTGTAGCAAATAAGCCAATAAACTTTAAATCTTTTGCGTAGTTGATATTCTCTCTTGTCAAGACAACCTTATTTGTTAAAACAACATGGGCATTTTTAATTAGACCACTAACGTCACTCACAGAGCTATTACCATAGATTTCCCATTCAATGGGAAGACTAAATAAAGCAGAGGTGTCCAAATCTTGTGGACCTAACGTATCAAAGTCGAGTACTACACCCTTCATAACAAATTATCGTTTGCTCAAAGGACCAATTATAAGATTATTTTCGAGGAGGCAAAAGAAACAACGTAGATGTGGTTTTTTTGTATTCAGTGTAAGCAGCACTATCACCCCATTTCTTATCAGCTAATCTNTCAAGCAAAGGGATACCGCTGACTNTAGTCAGCAAAAAATAAACGAAAATAGGGGAAATNAAAGTTGCTAGTTGGGCTCCCGACAAAACAGGAAAAGAAATACAAGCCACGCCAAGCCATAGTAGAATCTCACCAAAATAATTAGGATGTTGCGACCAAGACCAAAGACCAGTGTTCATAAACTTGTCCTTATTTTCTTCAATCTTTCGAAATGCTGCCTTTTGGTTATCGGAAATCACTTCAACCAAAAAGCCGACTGCCCAGAGAAATATCCCTAAAAACCCATAGAAACCGATATCCAATTTAACGCTTGAGGTTATTGCTGCAAGACCAGCCCCAAGAGTTATCAGTACCCATAGGCCTCCTATCGTCCAAGTCATGAGGAACCACAGAAAGTTATATTTCATAACTTCGAACCGTCGGTCCTGACCAGCTTTCTTTACTCTCAAAAAAAGAAAAGAACCAAGTCGAAGTGCCCAGATTAGAATCATGGCGCAAATTATCAAATCTCTTACATGAAGAATAGGACTCGCATAACAGGCAAAAAGGACTATCAACACGTAAGATATAGATCCAGTTAAATCGAAGTAGTGCTCTGTTGAGTTTAGATATGATGGAATAAATACTAGCCAGTGGAGCAGAAAACCAAGAAAACCACATAAAAAGAACATGGGAAGATTCCAAAGAGGAATGCTGCTGGAGCTTCCAGCAGCCAAAATTAAGGCGCCCAAAACCAACGAAATCAAAATTCCCAGCAGACTTTTACGTGTCGACATAATTACCCCTGTTACGAATTTATAAAATCTTCTCGCAACTTTAAAATATTGTACGAAATTTTATTAACATTTAGATGACTACTTGTAAATCGATCTCTATTTTTGGATTTAAAGCGAACATAGTTTTGTTGTATTTGATTTAAGTAACAACGCATAATAGTTAAAACAACGTAAGAGCTTTTCAAAAGCAAGACCGACTTATGACTACATTTTTATTCAAATTATATGATCAACTTATCGTTGAAAAACCAAAAATTGCTCTTCTCCTCACCCTGATTATCACCCTTGGTATGTCACTGGGTCTGGCCAATTTTAAACTTGACGCCTCTGCGGATTCATTGACTCTCGAGAGAGACGAAG
>PALW01000043.1 GCA_002710745.1 Porticoccaceae bacterium | reverse complement strand
GGTTGGTATCTCTTTGGTGGCCTTGCTTTTGTGGTATGTCTCTTTAATTTATACGTCATGTTAAACATGGGCTTAGATGGACCGGATCAAGTATCGCACATGATAAGTTACTCTGTTAGGTGGGCTGTCCCATTTATTTATGCGGCAATGATGGCATCATCAATCAAAATACTTTTTCCTAGTAATTTTTCACGTTGGTGGTTAAAAAACAGAAAATATATTGGACTTGTTTTTGGTGTTGGAATGGCTTGGCAGGCCCTATTTATATTTATTCTTTCAAATTACTATCGCGATTACTACTACAGTGAAGTTTTTTATTTCCGAGATGAATTGGAGGGTAGTGTAGGCTATTTGTTTTTAATCGCAATGATCGCAACTTCTTTTAAAAGGGTCGCATCTCTGATTTCTTTAGGACAGTGGAAACTTATTCAAAAAAGTGGGTTATATTTCCTTTGGGCTTATGCATTTAGTGTCTACTGGTGGAATTTATTTTATTACCCTTTTGAGGAGGGCGGGACCTCTCCTCGCTTTATAGACTATGTTTTCTATTGGCTCGGTTTTGCAGCGTGTTTAGTCCGAATAATGGCATGGGGGAAAGTTAGGTATAAGTCAGTCAATAAAAATCAAACAATAAGTCCGAGATTTCTTGGATATTTTTTGATTTTCCTTGGTTTATTAATGTCTGGCACCGGCCATTTATGGCTCGAGATGATAAATAATGTAACCTTTTACTATTCTTGGTCACAAGAGGCGTCGTTATGGCTGCCGTTTTGGCCTCTTGAACCATTTTTTTCATTAATACTGATTGGGTTAGGTACGGTAATTATCTCTAGTGGAAATAGTTCGATTTTTGAGAGGAAGATGAAATTACAATCTTCATCGAGTTAGCAAAACTCTAAGTTTCAATTGAAAATTTAGTGAGCCAGGCCTTAATATCTTTGTAGACTTGCTCTCGTTTTTTTTCATTTACTAATTCGTGTCGACAACCCTCGAACAAACGAATATCGACAGAATTAAATCTCTGCTTTTCAATAAATTGTCGAAAATTCACTACGCTTTTGCCATTTTTGCCGACTGGATCTTGATTACCTGAAACGAAATAGATTGGGAGATCTTTGCTTATATTATTAAAATTTTTTCGATCAAATATTCGGATAATTCCTGAGATGAAATCAAACCATGACTGCGTGGATAACGCCCCACCGCAAAGCGGATCTTTCGTATATTTGTCTACTTGAGCCTTATCAGTTGATAACCAATCATTTTCTGTCCTAGTTGGTGAAAACTGGGCATTGAAGGATTTAAAAGTTAATTTTTGAATGAGTGCGCTCGAATTCCTTTTTCCACATCTTATCAATTCCAATTTAGTAATAAGCTTATTTATTTGATAAAACAATTTATTCTCATATCCAGAGCCTGAAAGGATAAGTCCTGAGATCTCAAAATTATCTTCTTTTTTCTCCTTACCTGTGTTGCTTAGCCTTTGACAGATATCTAAGGCCATATATGAGCCCATGCTGTGGCCAAAAAGAATAAGCGGACATTTTATTGTTGAGCTGAGTTCACTCAAAAGGTTAATCTGATCAACAACAATTTTATTCCAGCCATCTTTGTCGGACAAATGAAGTAGTGAGTTCATTTTCACTCCTGTCGCACCATGCCCTCTATGGTCATCAGCCGTGACAGTAACTCCAGCTTTGTTGAGTCCAGTAGCAAATTCATCATATCTTTTTGCATGTTCTGACATACCATGAATTATGTGCACCCAAACTTTAGGTGAATTAATAGGCCAAGTATAAAAATGATGTGAATTAGTTGCACTGTCGATTAAAGGTGTACTATGTTCTAACATTCTATCGTTCAGGCTATTTTTGAAGTTTGGGAGAAGTGTACCTGCGTAAACTTTGAAATAATAGTTATGCTACTATTTTAAAGTCTTACAACTAACGCGCTTTATATGAGCTTATTTTTAACTGTTTTTCTACTCTGTGTTGTTATTTTGCTCGGAAATAAGCGCCTTANAACCAAAACAGCTGTCTTTTTTATTTCAATCACATCTCAACAGAATTTTTCTTTTATCAATATTGGGATTGGGATTGCTTTAATTGCCTTTTCCATCATCCAACCATATTGGTATTTCTACAGTATGCCATTATCCTTATTCGTATTCGGTTTGATTATTTTGACCCATGGAATTTTTATATTTCGTGCAGAAGAACAAGCCTACATTGAATTTGTTAAAAAAATTCATAAGAACTACTTCAAATGCTCCATTCCTCTGATGATTATTTTCACAACAATTTCGATGACTGTGCTATTCCGATCTTATCTTGGACCATTAGGTGATGTGATAGGTTGTAGTTCAGGGGATAATTTAGACGTTGTTTGTGAGTTTAAAAATCCCCCAGAGGATATCGTGATAACTCCAGACAATAACTATATCCTTATCTCCGGCTTTGGAGGTATTNCCCCGTTAAAAGATAGCGAGCTACCTGGAACTGGACTGATCATGATAATGGATCCATATACCAAGANAAAACTACCAATAAATATTAGCTTTGAGGCGAATACTTGGGGAGACGGTATATGCTCTCGCGATCCAGAAGCTGAATTTAATCCTCATGGAATCGACTTAGTTAAACGCGATGATGGAAAGTTTCAATTTGGTGTTATTAATCATTGGCCTGANGAGACTATAGAGATGTTTGAATTAGTCGAAAAAGATTCGAATCAAGAAAATAACGAGGAATCAGAGTTATTCCCATGGAAACTAGTTTGGAGAGGCTGTGTAAGTGTTCCGGACACGAATTATTTAAATGATCTGTCTTTAGCAACTGATGGGAGTTTATTTGCAACACACATGTATCCAAGAGATATTACGCTTAGCGAATTTTTACTTAAAAGTATCACCCGTGGTGATACAGGATATGTTTTGAGGTGGGACAACCTCATCGGGTTTAGCGAAGTCGCAGAAAGTCGGGGAGGCCAACCAAATGGTGTGTTTTATGAACAAGAATTGGAAATACTGCATGTAGTATTAAATTTATCAGATAAACTAGTAGCCATCGATCTGCAAACTAATCAAATTATAAATTCTTTATCGCTCGACTCACCTGATAATTTGGTGTTTGATGGAGAAAATCTCTGGGTNACAAATTTAGAGCATTCTATTCTTGATCCACTCATTTGTGATAAAACTGCTTGTCCTCTNCCGTTCAAAGTTTCGAAGATCAATCCACAAAATTATAAAGTTGTTCAGTCTTGGATATTCGCTGGAGAGCCNTTTGGGTTACCCAGTGTCGCTATACCAATATCAAATGAGATGATTAGTGGAGAGATTTTTGTGGGATCTTTCAGATCAGACAGATTAGCTTATTTTAATGCAGATTTTAAATAAAAAAAGGGCGGCCTAGAGCCGCCCTTTATCTTTATGCTTTAATTACAAATTCATCTTAAATGTCACACCATAAGTACTTGGTGCACTTGGGTACCCTGAGAAACTTCCAGGAGAAGCTGTTGTCGGGAAAGCACTGTAGAGTGTTTCATGATCTGTCATGTTTCTGCCCCAAAACATTAGGCTCCAATCATCCGCACTGAATCCAACGCTAGCATTAACATTTTTGAATCCTCGAGTAGCAATTGATGCAGGGATCAAATCGGCAAGGTTTACATCTTCCTCATAAACATACTCAAGTCTTGCAAATCCATCTAAAGAACCGCCTAGATTGAATGAATACACAATGTTAGCATTTGCACTTAAATCA
Source organism: Porticoccaceae bacterium (assembly GCA_002710745.1). Classification (GTDB taxonomy): domain Bacteria; phylum Pseudomonadota; class Gammaproteobacteria; order Pseudomonadales; family Porticoccaceae; genus AAA300-D14. The sequence goes on along the minus strand of PALW01000043.1, from coordinate 13,299 downwards.
TGAACTGCCGCCGGCTTGAAGCCTGTTAAGTCGACATATGACTCTCCTGGAGGACACTGATAAGCCGCGTCGGCAAGACCTGTTGTATCGCAAGTACCAAGTTCAAAGGAATCATAAACAGCATCCAAAGTCATTGCTGAAACTCTTAACATTAAGTTTTCGGACAACGCTAACATGCTGTCAAATTCGATCCCTTTATGACTTTCCTTACCGGCATTGACTAAGTTGAAGCCAGTCCCTGAAAAGACATTCGATTGGAATCCTTCGATATTTTGATCAAAATAAGCTAAGTTTAAGTAACCATTATCAAAAGATGTTTTCACTCCAAATTCAATGTTAGTTGCTGATTCAGGATCAGCTGCTCTCGAGTCTCTAGCATCCACTGTCATATTAACAGAAGTTGCTTTAAACCCNGTTGAATGAGTCATGTAGATAGACGTATCTTCAGATAAGGAATACGCAAAACTTAAATTGTGTGTAACGTCATCCGAGTCAAAATTACCGTCTTCGTTAGCATTTGGATAATTTGTAAATGGTGGGAAAAATTGCAATCCTGATAAAGCGCCAAGCCCCGCTGCAGCAAGAGGAAGTGCAGCAAAAGGATCAATTATCGTGATATCCCCGGACACTTTTTTAGAATCATCTGTGTAAGATAGGCCTAATGTTGCAGTTAAATTATCAGATATTAGATAATCCAGTGACCCGAAAAGTGAAGTTGCAGAACTATCCATGGTCCAAACAGAACTTGGCATTCCAGTACCTGGTATAAAGAATACACTTGAACATGGGACACCATTTACCACGCAAACGCCAAATGCAGCTCCAACATAATTAATTCCTGAGCCTCCAACGGGTGCAAGCGTATCAGCAACAGCTTGCGCCGCGTAAGCCTCGGCTCCAGCAGGCGGAAGNCCAGCAGCTAANTANCCCTCTATNGCTNCTGCNGCAATCGCTTGCGATAATCCAGCAGTTATAAGAGANTCCGCAAANGTATATGTTTGCGTGCCATAAGTTACATTTCTAAAGGTATCTACATCCTCTTGGGAGTAATATGCACCTAACATCCACTGCATTGGAGCTTGGTTGTTAGAGCTTATGCGAAATTCTTGTGAGAATGTATCAAATTCATAGTCTTGCCTCTGTTCACTGATGATATCTGCTGCGGAAAAGTCAGCATCTAAGTCAGTGAATGATGTTTGATTTCGCTTTGACGTTATTGAAGTAATATCAAAATTATCAAGGCTCCAATCNACTTGCATTGANAATCCTTTTCCTGTCANTTCATTTGCAGGTCTCTTNCGACCGTCGGCAGNNTCATTTTGATAAGCTTCTCTTGCCCAAGGNTCTATCNNTGCAAAACCATAACCATTNGCCGCCGCAAGCGCGCCAGTCAANTGTGCGGTTAATCCATCAACTAAGGATGATGCAATACAGCATACTTCCTCGATTTCATTGTAGTCAGCAATCANTCGGATACTTAAATCTTCTGATGGCTCTATAAGGAGTTGTCCTCGTATAGCTGATCGATTTCGATCGTTATATTTTGAAAAATCGGTGAGATTAGTAGCATATCCATCATTGCTNTTATTACTAGCAGATAAACGGAAAGAGGTCGAATCAGTAATTCCACCAGTAACAGTTCCTTTTACNATAGTGGCACCGTATGTTCCAAGAGTAGTCTCAATAGATCCTCCAAATTCCTGTTCAGGTAATTTTGTTGTGATGCTTATGACACCGGCAGAAGCATTTTTACCGAATAACGTGGATTGTGGTCCACTCAATACTTCGACCATCTCTATTGTTGGGAGATCAGCCATTGCTGATGCTGAACGTGTTCTAGACACGCCATCAATATATACGCCAACTGCAGGCTCAATTCCTGGATTATTTGCTCCGTTACCGAAACCTCTAATCACAAAGTTAGTCTCTGTGGTTTTTTGAAGCTGGGTCATCNTGAGCGCTGGCACAGCTGATTGGAGATCTAATAGATCTACAATAGCGGACTGCTCTATTTGTTCTGCACTGGTCACAGTAACTGACATTGGAATATCTTGTAGTGTCTGTTCCTTTTTATTGGCAGTAACTATGATTTCGTCTATCTGGCTGATCGCCCCACCACTGAGCAGAAAAGTACTCAGACAGGAAGCAATAACCTTCTTGGAAAGTTTAGATGTCATTTAATTTCCCCTATTTTGAAAATAATTATTTATCTTTTTGAGAGTAAAACCCCACACTCCATACGATATTATAACGTTTACGCCCTCAAAATCTATTAGAAAGGGTGCAAATGTTGATCTTTAAAGCGCAAAAAGTCTGGTTTTTGCAGATAATAGTCGTTTCTTTGAGTTGGATTAGTAACAAAGGCTTTTTAACTACACTTTGAAAGAATTAATTTCCTTTTGTTCGGACAAATATTAACTTTGGATAAGTCTCCATTAATATGAGGTAACGAGAGTAAACGATGATCCATTACCTTAAACCATATCCATGGGAAATAAGCGCACAGGTACATTCCAAAGTATCCATTTGGTAATTCTGGAATATCGTTAAAGTTACGCAAACTTTGATAGCGTCTAGCGGGATACGCGTGATGATCAGAATGTCGTTCTAAATGAAATAAAACAACATTACTTAATACATAATTTGTATTCCAAGAGTGATGAGGTTTGCATCTTTCATATCTACCATTGGCTTTTTTCTCCCGTAATAACCCATAGTGCTCAATGTAGTTGGCAGAAGTTAGNTGAAACCAAGCCCAAACATTGTGAATGATGAGAAAAATCACTATNTCTATTCCAAAAATGAAAACTAATGAACCTTGGAAAACTAATGAAATGAAATAGGATTGAAGTATTTGATTTTCNAAACTCCAAGAAGACTTGCCGAGTTTCTTAAGATTTTTTTCTTCAAGTTGCCAAGCACGAGTGAAAGTCGACGGTATTTCACGTAAGGCAAACTTATAAATTGACTCTCCCATCCTTGAACTTGCCGGGTCATTAGGAGTGGCGACTTGAATATGATGACCATTATTGTGTTCAACTGTAAAATGACCATAAGCAGGGACCGCAAGAACAATTTTAGCCAGTAATTTTTCGATCCACGTATTTTTGTGTCCAAGTTCGTGGGCTGTATTGATCCCAATGCCACTATATCCNCCAGCCATAATGGCCACGAGGACTACTCCAANNAGCGAGAGAGGTTGAGATCCAACANNCCACGCGCAAGCAATCAGCACGATGAAGTGCATTGGGACAGTCAGAAAAGTCAAATATCGATAATATTTATCCTCCTCTAACAGAGGTACTATTTCTTCGGGTGGATTACTCGTGTCACTTCCAACCAGCCAATCCAAGATAGGTATAACGACATAACTAATACAAAGGGGAATCACAAAAATTAACTCGTTATTGGTTTCGAGATATGCAGAAATAAAATATAGAGGTAGTAACGGGAAAAAAACTGACCCAAGCCATAGATATCGCTTTTTATCGGTATATTCGATCAAACCTTTCTCTTTATCAATAGTGGAATATAGTTTCATCTCAGTTTTCTATAGCGTTCACAATCGGTTGTAGAAAAGATGAATTAGACCAACTTAAAGGGGGAGTTGTCGAGTGATAATTATTGCCAGTTCTAATAGAACTTGAACCAATTTTCGCATAGTCACTATTTCTCACGACAACCAGGTCAAGTTGTGGAAAAACATATATGTTATTTGTATGAAGACCTGCAGCATAAAAATATCCATCGTTCTGATTGACCCACCATTGCAGAGCATACGCTTGATTATTTGTTCCGTTAGGTACTTGGGTAGATTCCGCTACCCAGCTTTCAGAGATCAATTGCTCATCACGCCATTTTCCTTTTCGAGCAAATAAAAGACCAAATCGTGCAAAATCTCGTGTGGTAGTGTCAATACAGCAGTAGGTCATTGCATGCCCTAACTCATCTGTCCACCAGTCTGCTTGCATGTCAATCTTTGAAAAAAGCTCCCTGTCAGCAAAATCAAGTACACTTTGACCAGTAGATTGCTCAATAATTCCATCCATAAGCATAGAGTCAGCATTTGAATATGACCAATTTTGTGTACGAGGAGTCGATTGCAAATTTCGGTTGAGGGCGAAAGCAAGTTGATCACCATTTATGCCACCAGAATAGATATTCGCATCACCGCCAGACCCCACACCAAGACCTGAACGCATCTCTAAAATAGACCGAATAGTTACTTCTGATTTTCCTGTTCCAACCCATTCTGGAAGATAATTGTGTGCAGGCTCATCTATCGAAGCAATATATCCTTTGTCCAAAGCTATTCCGATTAGAGCACTCGCGAATGATTTTCCTGTCGACCAACTGGTGGCTAAGCTACTATCGGATTTATCATCCGCATACCTCTCACCGATGATAACGCCGTGCCTAATTATCACTACTCCTTGAGTATTTTTGTTAGTCCGAAAGGCATAGTCTAGAGCTTCATTTATGCCAGTAACTGAGACACCTGCATCCTGAGGATCGCGAACCTCCCAAGATATTCCGGGGTATGTGTTTGTGCCGATTGCAGGCTCTGGAGGGTTTGGTGGAATCGTAATTGTTGATGAACCATTTTCACCGCCACCTCCACCGCCACAAGAGGCCAGAAAAGAGCAAATAATAATTAGAGCGAATGCCTTAAAGATATCTAAACCATTTAGTCTGCGATGATTATGTTTAGTTTCACTTCTTCTGTGGTGAGACATATTTTGATACAAGTAAATTCGTTAGACGTACTATAATCCAATAAGATTTTAATGAATATGATTATCATGCGGAAGTTGACAGTGTCACAATGTGATTTATCTAGAATTATTGAAATGGCTTGGGAAGATCGTACGCCTTTTGAGGCGATTTCTTATGAATTCGGTCTCTCTGAGGGCGAGGTTATTAAGGTAATGCAGAACTCTTTAAAGAAATCATCGTTCAAACTTTGGCGGGAGAGAGTAGCGGGGAGAAAAACAAAACATTTTTCTCTAAGGGATAAGAGTGTAAACAGGGCATATTGCCCGACTCAATACAAGCAGAGGTGAAATTGTGCAAACTCGTAAAAGTAAGTCATTATTGTCATTTGTAATTTCATTTTCTTTGGGGTACTCATCATTGGTCCTATCAAAAGAACTCATAATGCTTGATGATTTTAGCCCGAGCCCTAAAGTTGATTGGAACTTCGTAGCAGATAGTGTGATGGGAGGTATCTCTACTGGTGACGTTGTATTAGAGGATGATGGCACTCAAGTTTATGCAAAGATGACTGGTACTGTCAGCACAGAAAATAATGGTGGTTTCATCCAGTTTAGAAGCACTCTTAATGAGAAACTTGATAAAAATATTGAGGGTGTATATTTAAAAGTTAGAGGAAACGGGGAAAAATATTTTGTTCATCTCAGGACTCGCGGGACGATGTTGCCTTGGCAGTATTATCAAAGTGCTTTTTCGACAAGCAATGAATGGACAGAGATTTTTCTTCCATTAGATTCTTTTAAACCCTCGGGATCATGGTTGGGTAAGGGTGTAAACCCAAAATCAATAAGAAGTCTTGGGGTTGTGGCGTATGGCCGTGACCACGTTGCAGATATTCAGGTTACCGAGATTGGATTCTATCTTTAGGTCTCATTGCAAACTGAGTTTACAATTTTTACAACTACGAGATTGGAGTTTGATATTTTGTCTTCCACTCAATATAAGGCATCCGGTACACCAACTCTCTCGCCTCGTCATATGAGACGTCCTCGCCTTGGTTTTCGCATTCGTTGACATACCATTTGCTCAGGCAATTTCGGCAGAACCCCGCAAGGTTCATCAAATCGATATTCTGTACATCTTTTCGTTGATCTAAATGATTCAAAAGCCGTCTAAAAACTGCTGCCTCTATTTCTGTTCTTGTTTCTTTGTTCATATAAATTTAACCTTAGAGACCAGATACAAATAAAACCACAATACTATCAGATTATCGGTGCGTTTCAGAGTATACTTACGCCAAATCAGTTCTTTTAACAAAAAATTACTTACAGCTAATTTTTAAGGAAAATATTTAATAATATGGAAATAAATTCATCCCTTCTTTCATTAATTGGGAACACTCCTATGTTGAAGTTAAATTGCTTTGACGTTGGTCCATGTGAACTTTTTGTCAAATTAGAATCTCAAAATCCCGGTGGATCAATCAAAGATCGAGTTGGTCTTGCAATTATAGAAGATGCTGAAAAATCGGGTGAGTTAAAACCAGGCGGAACGATAGTTGAAGCGACTGCAGGAAATACTGGAATTGGACTAGCACTTGTTGCGGCATTGAAAGGATATAAAATTATTTTAGTGATACCTGATAAAATGAGTAGGGAAAAAATACTGCACCTCGAGGGTTTGGGAGCCGAAATTATTTTGACTCGCTCTGATGTCCCGGAGAGTCACCCCGAGTATTATCACAATGTTGCAAGAAAAGTAGTTGCTGAAACCCCTGGAAGTTTTCTAGCGAACCAATTCAGTAACCCGGCAAATCCAATGATCCACAGAACAACAACAGGACCTGAGATTTATGAGCAAATGTCAGGAGATCTGGATGCTGTAGTTGCTGGTGTAGGATCGGGAGGGACTCTGACAGGGATGGCAGAATTTTTCAGACAGAAAGACCCGAAAATACAAATGGTTGCTGCAGATCCAGAAGGCTCAATTGTTGCAGATGCAGTGATAAAAGGTGAGTTTTCATATGACGGTGGATCTTGGTTAGTTGAAGGGGTGGGTGAAGATTTTATTCCTGACAATCTAAATGTAGACCTTCTGGATGATGCCGTCGTGGTCTCGGATAAGGAAGCTTTTCAAACTCTGCAAATTTTAGTTCGAGAGGAGGGTATTCTGGGTGGTTCCTCTACAGGTACTTTAGTTGCGGGCGCTGTAAAATGGTGCCAAAAGCAGACTACGAAGAAGAAAGTTGTAACCTTCATATGTGATACTGGAAATAAATATTTATCAAAAGCATTCAATAAATCATGGTTGCAAGATAATGATTTGCTTGATGTGAGTGAAAGGGGTGATCTATCAGATTTGGTAAATCGGAGAGCAGATGAGGGAGATATGATTTATGTCCAGCCAAGCGATACCCTCATGACTGCATATAACAGAATGCGAGCATCCGATATTTCTCAGATCCCAGTTTTGGAGCAAAAAGATTTGGTGGGTGTAATCGATGAGGAAGATTTATTATTTAGTGTTAAAAATGATAGGACGTCTTTTAAAAAACCAGTCTCCGATTTTATGGTTACTGACTTAGATACTCTACAGATAGGTGCATCTGAAGATGAGTTAATTGAAGTCTTGACGCAAGGCAAAGTTGCAATCATATATGATGGTGACAAATTTGTAGGCTTTGTAACAAAAGTCGATTTAATAAATCATTATCGTACAAAAGTTGATCAACATGCTTAAGGTTTTATGATGTCGAAGATTTCGAAAAATAGTGGATTTGAAACTAAAGCTATCCACGCAGGACAAGTCCCTGACCCAAATAATGGAGCAATAATGACTCCGATATATGCCACCTCAACATATGTGCAGGAGAGTCCTGGTGTCCATCAAGGTTATGAATACTCGAGAAGTCACAATCCGACACGAAAAGCTCTGGAAGAGTGTATTACTTCGTTGGAAAATGGTTCGAAGGGTTATGCCTTTGCATCAGGAATGGCCGCTATAGGCACAGTTTTGGAAATTTTAAATTCTGGCGATCATGTTATTGCTATGGATGATCTTTACGGAGGGACTTACAGGCTGTTTGAGAATGTGAGAAAAAGATCGGCAGGTCTTGATTTTAGTTTCATAGATTTAAGTGATTTAAATAAACTAGAGGATGCTGTTCAACCAAATACCAAAATGATTTGGGTAGAAAGTCCAACCAATCCATTATTAAAGTTAGTCGATCTTGCAGAAATTGCTAAATTTGCAAAAGCCAATAATATTATTAGCGTCTGTGACAACACGTTTTGCTCTCCATTTATTCAAAAACCATTAGATTTTGGTATTGATATTGTTGTCCACTCTGCAACAAAATATTTGAATGGGCATTCAGATGTTGTTGGAGGAGTGACAGTATGCGCAAAGCACAGAGAAGATTTAGCGGATCAACTATTTTATCTATCGAATTCAGTTGGAGGGATATTAAGTCCTTTCGATAGTTTTCTATTGCTTCGAAGCTTAAAGACATTAGCAGTCAGGATGGAGAAACACTGTGATAATGCTTCGAGATTAGCACAATATTTGGATAATCATCCTTCGATAGAAAAGGTAATCTATCCGGGTTTAGTCTCTCATCCGCAATATGACATTGCCAAAAGGCAAATGCATAGATTTGGTGGGATGATTACCGCTATATTAAAAGGAGGTCTTCCTGCATCACAAAAATTTTTGGAAAACACCAAAGTTTTTTCTCTAGCTGAGAGCTTAGGAGGCGTTGAGAGCTTAATTGAACATCCAGCAATTATGACTCACGCGTCAGTGCCAAAAGAGGTTAGAGATGAAATTGGAATAGTGGATGGTTTAGTAAGATTTTCTGTAGGCATTGAAACTTATGAAGATTTGCAGCTGGATTTGGAACAAGCGCTAAGCTGCATTAGTCAAAAATAGAGGATTTTAGGTTAACTTCACTTACTATAATTAAGAGACTTGATGAGACTCTCTGCCTCTTCTTTTCCACCAGCGTTTATTACATTATCAAAGCCAAGTGCGTTCAGCATGTTTTTTGCTTTTCCAGATCGGTTGCCACTTCTGCAGTAGACGTAGATCTTCTTATTAAAATCAGACGTTAAATCAAAAATATTTTCGGATATAACTTGCCATTCTATGTGGNNTGAGCCCTCTATNTGTCCATTATTCCANTCATCCAGAGTTCGGACGTCAATAATTAACGGATTATCAGATGAATTTGCAGTCATTGAAAATAAGATCCCCAAACCAATTATTAAACTGATGTTTCTCATAAATAACAACCTCTCTTGTTAAAGTGACTTAGTTTACAGAAAAAATCCAACGTTCTTTTTCTTTGTCAAAGCACCCATTCATTTTTTCTTTGATTATTTGCCCTGCGATTTTACTTTCTCTCTCTGCCATTATAGAAAATCTATCAACACCTGATTCACCATTAGTAAACGTTGGAAAATTTCTTCTTGTTCTGTGAATCCAGAATGTTTCAGACAAATTAGTATCAGGAAATAACATCTTGATTTTATCTTTTCCAAGTATAAATCCAAGGAGACCTCCCCAGGTTGCAGCGGGATTATCTGAATCCCAACCTGAGAGNGTTGCTATTTGTATTGTTCGTTTAAAATCTCCATNACCATAGAATAANCTCACTAANCTAGCAGCAAAATTNATATTGGCATCGAAAGGTTTCNTATATGTGTATCCATCATTGCTNTGGATTTGGTACCTNTTATAGATTTTATCTCTTGTNGACTCCCAATTATTTTTATCATTATTATTTTCATAATCACNNAGAACAAAGTTNAATATTTTGGCAGGCGTTGATTGATTAGGAAAAACTGCGCTTGCGGTTTTNGCAAAANTTNTTAAATTCTTACCCAAATCCTCATCAGGATAAAGATCAATAGCCAAAGAGTGCAGAATCACATAAAAGCTAGCAATCAATGCAGCATCACCTCTGGCGGTCGTCATTATGGGAAGACTTGAAATTTCCAGGGCTACTTTTGGGTTAGCTGGAGCAAGCAAACCAAATATTTCTGTTGTCAATTGAGCATCTATCATCAAATTATTCGGATTAAGTTTAGTATCGCTTGTTTTTGGAGGATAAAAACCTTTATCCATGAGAATTCTTGCGGTTTCATTCGAAACCCAAAGAAAGTTTTCTTTTATCGGCTCAGATGACGGGAATTTTCTATAAAAGGGAGCATCGTCTTCCGAATATATATGCTTAAGCCACCCATCTCGAATTTCGGTGGGTGTTAGCTTGGTTACTTGATTTGTCGAATGGAGATGAGCGTAAAGATATTCCATGTCTGTATCATCATCCGCACCCCAATGATTGCCTGCTGTTACGAGATAAAAATTAATTTCAGACGAATGTGGAACAAATTCGCCCCAAAAGGTTCTTTGATCAGCTCCTCCCCAATCATTGTCGGTATAAAATGGCATGGTTGCTTGTGTACCAATTTTATCCATTTCGGTTATCAATCCAGTCCAATTTCCAATATTTTGACCGAGCCAAAAACCATGAATACGATTTTTATAATCTTTGATATCGATGGAAATATCACCGACTTTTGTAGAACACTCGAAATTAAATGCAATACCTTGCTGAGATATTGAGATGATCGAAAGAAAGAGAGTGAAAATCCAACGAAAATTTTTGTAATAACCAAGTTTACGATTCAAAGATTTATGCATCTTTAAGCTTCGAGCCTGGTCTCAAGTTATTCAAAGGTTGCATCACTTTGCCCTTTGAGACATGACAATATATATGGGAATTCCTCTGTAATGTAGTAACCATATACTCCATCTTTTGTCATGCCATTACATTCATCTAAATCCCCTGATTCTTCAACGAATTCGTAATCTTGACGAAATTTACCATCATAACTGCCAGATGGCGTGTCATAACCTTCTACACTTTCTCGATCTCCTGATTTCAATCGATAGCTTGTTTGAGCTTTTCTGATTACACCGTTATCGTCAAACCATGAGCCAAATATTGGAAATCCATCAGCAGCAAAGCCGACAACTGGGGAGATAACTGCTGAATCTGAGTTAAACATTGCATTGGGTGATCCGTGATAGTGATANCTGCCATTTGGTTGAACGTGAGCGTTATGACTATCAACTCNAAACCCATTCGCAGGATGCATTGGATCAAATCGCCAAGGNTTATTCATATCGAAGCAACCTGTTCTNTCATTGCCGACACCAAAACAAGCTGCAGCCAAGAGATCAATTTTTACTCCGTTTAGCATAAGACCGTTGTCTGTTCCGATCCGCAAATAGGTTGGCGTATTGGCAAATTCAGGAACAGCGGTTATTTCATAGGTTTGATTTTGTACAGTTAAATCATTTGGAAAACCTGTATTGCCATCATTAAAATTATGATTAGGCACTCCATTAGACTGAAGGATGCACTTATTGCCAGAACCTGAGATCACTAAATCTCCTGTGAATGCGATTGATCTAAAAACGTCGTTAACACTAGAGGAATATGTTGCAATATACTCTTGGCAGTTTGCCACCCGTGAGCTAAAAATTTTATTTGTTATATCGATAGTTTCTTGTGGTTCAGATGGTTCAGTAGAATTTGCTCTCACCTCGTTCGCAAGAGATACAAGATCACCAAGAACATTAGAATAATCAGTGTTATCTATCAAATTTAAACTCTCAGATGGATCCGTTGCAAGATTAAATAGCTGTCGTCCTGAATTAGTATTGATAAGTTTGTAATTTTTATTTCGGATTGCCCATCCCTGGGTTGAGTTGCTCGAATAATCAGAATAGCTAAAAGCTCTGACAGAATTACCGCTCGATTTTAAAAGACTGGCGAAGCTGACGCTGTCATCATGGATTTCACTTACATTCCCTCCTGCGATATCAATTATTGTGGCAAAAAGATCTGTGCTGCTTATTAGATTATCGTCTCTTTCACCCTCGCGATTTACGCCCGCGCCGGAGATGATCATAGGCACAGCGAGACCTCCCTCATAAAGGGTGCCTTTCGCTCCATTCTCATAGATTGAGCGATCTCTTACACGACCAGGAGTGCCATTATCACCAATAAATATTATTGTTGTGTTTTCTAAAGTCTCCTCATCCAAATTTTCTAGCATTCTTCCGATTTCTGTATCCATAGCCTCGATTGCAGCCAAATAGTAGTTCCGAGGATTAGCATTTATATCTGCCTCAGAGCCTGATAAATTTTGTGAATGAAGCCCTGCTGGAGGAAGGTGAAATGGCGTATGGGGCGCTGCATAAGCCAACCATAGAAACCAAGGATTATTTTGTTCATTTATCCATTCTATGGCTAAGTCAGTTACAGCAGTGGTATGGTAAGTAGTGCTCGTCGTGGTCTCACCATTTATAGTAAGCTGCCAATTTTCGTAATCTTGAATTGACCCTCTTAGGTGACCCGCATAATAATCTAGGCCAAGAGAATTTGGATGACTTGGACTTGGCGATCCTCCTCCTAAATGCCACTTTCCTATCAGGCCAGATACATACTCGACGGTCTTATTATCTTCTTTCAAGTATTGTTGAAGAATTTTATGACTAGCGGATAGCTCATCACCGATGCTTGTCACACCGGTATTAACGCCGTATTTACCGGTTATTATAGAACTTCGTGTGGGAGTACATGCTGGTGTTGCCCAGACATTATCAAAAATAAGCCCATTTTCAGCTAATCCATCTAGAAATGGAGTTGTTGGCAGTTGTGACGAGTAATTATATTGAGATGACGAATCTAAACCCATGTCATCAGATATTATAAGGATAATATTTGGCTGACTATTTGGTAGTGTATTTTCATTATCGACTAAGGAAGTTAGATAATTGGAAATGTCGGATGCATTAGTGCGCTGAGCATTCTGTCCCAGAACGCTAGAGGTAAGGGAACTGTCTGTTAATCCGAAAAGAAATCTTAAGATAAGAAGACCATCTGTGAGTGCATTGACTTCGCCATCTTGATCAATATCAAGACCACTCCCCATTGACTCAAGTTTTGACTCTATTGCCGTTGCTGAGGTGACCTCAGCATTCGCTCCAAGGGCTCCTGATACAAGGCTTTCTCCGGAAAGACCGAACATAAACCGCAGAATTAACAGGCCATCAGTCAAGGCGTCGTATGCATTATTTTCATCAACATCAATATCAATGTCGCTCACATCATTAATATTTCTTTTATCAGAGAGACCTGTGGAGGGGATTAAGACCATGAGAAAAAAAACTAGCGCAAATCTCTTTATATGATTATTGAGTGATTTTTCCATTATTCTATGATTATTTTAACGGTCTATGCGCTTATGCTACCATGAAATCATAATTTTATTTCCTGAACCATGCTATCGATAATAGAGGAGTAAAAATATGTCCTATATGCACTCATCTTTAAAATTTAGAAGTTTTGGTTTCTATATTGTATTGTTTTTACTTCTTGGTTGCAGCGTTGAACCCCTCAAAGAAGTAGATCAAAGTGACTCATCTGATAGAGCAGATATCATATTTTTCAACGGTGAGGTTTATACGGTAGATATAAATCGATCTTGGGCGCAAGCAGTGGCGGTAAGA
>PALW01000042.1 GCA_002710745.1 Porticoccaceae bacterium | reverse complement strand
ATATCTGACTCTTTGAGATTTATATTAGGCGGACATCCATCAACGATACAACCGATAGCATCTCCATGACTTTCACCAAATGTTGTTACCGAAAACAACTTACCAAATGCATTACCTGACATTGCTCAGATTAAAACCTTTAAAACTTTTGAGACCATTATTATACGATATTTAACCAAGTAATTCGCCATAGGCGATCAAATCATCGCGCGTGAGCATAAAAACTCCCGCATCTCCATCAGAAAACTCAAACCATAAAAACGGTATTGATGGAAACATTGTTTCAAGAGCAGGTCTTGAATTACCCACTTCGACAATCAAAACACCTTTTTCCGTTAAAAAATTTCCCGCATCTCTAAGTATTCTTACCACAAAACTCAATCCATCATCTCCAGCCACGAGAGAAATTTTGGGTTCATGATGATACTCAGATGGCATGTTCAGTAGATCTTGCTTATCGACATACGGCGGATTAGATAAAATTAAATCAAACTTGAAGTTAGTTAGGTTTTCAAATAGATCGGACTCTGAAATGCTAATCCTGCCTGCCATGTTATGATTCTTAATATTTATCTCCCCAACTTCTATCGCACCCTCAGAAACATCAGATAAAACAACATTCGCTGATTTAAATACATAAGCGCATGAAATACCTATACAACCACTACCTGCACATAGATCTAATATATTATTCGGTTGAGTTATCCAAGGTTCAAAACCCTCATGAATTAAATTAGCTATAGGTGATCTAGGAATAATTACACGCTCATCAACGAAAAACGGCAGGCCAAAAAACCATGCAGTATTAGTGATATATGCAGAAGGAATTTTGGTTTCCACTCTCTGATCAAATAATGAAAAAATCTCTAAACGCTCATCTTCAGAAGGAATATGCTCAAGTAGTGAAACTGAGGAATCATGCGGAAGACCCAACGCGAACAAACATAAACAAACTGCTTCATCCCAAGCATTTGTCGTTCCATGACCAAAAAATAAGTTCGATTCATCGAATAATTTTTCTCCATAAACCAAAATATCATGGAGGGATTCAAGATTTTTTCTCGATATCATTCTATTAGCCATATTTTTTTCGTATTATACTTTTTTATAAACCTACATATCACTTTGCCAGATAAATCAAATATAATAACGGTCGAGTAACTTTAACTAACCAAGGTAAAAGGTATTACCCAAGTACATCGACTATAATAAGGCATCAACCATCAAGCNATAACAAATTGATTGNATTAACTCTANTTGAACAAGANTAAATTCAGCTATGACGATNACTTTAGCGAACTTAAAACAGAATTTATTGTAAAATATGCGATAATAGACATAAAGCGTAAAACTTGTTTGTGAAAAGATGGTTAATATCAAATCTTTAACCCATTCACGACATATTAAATATTAAGGTTATGGAGAAAACTGGACATGCCAACTACTGCAATTGCTGGAAACGACATAAACTTTAGGGCCAACCTCTCACGAGAAGCTCAAATGGTGCGTAAAGCACTAATCGACAAGGGCCTCGAAACCCCAATGAGCGGTCTAAAACTATCACGTGATGAAAAGTACTCGCGTATCAAGGATGCCATGACACTGGTGGCAACAGCGCTAGGCTTAGACTTGAATGATGATAGTTTAGAAGAAACTCCTCATAGAATAGCTAAAATGTACGTTGATGAAATTTTCGCAGGGTTAAACTACGAAGAATTTCCAAAGATATCTTTAATCCAAAATAAGATGAATACTGAAGAAATGGTCAAAGTAAAGGCAATCAAAGTGATTAGCACGTGTGAGCATCATTTTGTCACCATTGANGGGTTAGCAAATGTGGCTTACCTCCCCGGCAAGAAGATCATAGGTCTATCCAAAATTAATCGTATTGTTTCATTCTTTGCTNGACGCCCTCAAGTTCAAGAGCGGCTAACTCAGCAAGTTTTAGTGGCTCTCCAAACCCTCTTAGAGACCGATAATGTCGCAGTCTTTATTGATGCGACTCACTATTGCGTGAAAGCGAGGGGCATTATGGATGCCTCCTCAAGAACTGAGACAAGTGCGCTCGGAGGNCTTTTCAAGTCTGATAGAAATCTTTGTGACAATTTCCTTAATAGCCCTCGAGGGTAGAATTCACCTAATTGTGGATCCAAAGGCCCGTTATATCGGCGATTAATACGACGAGATCATTTATCAATCTGGGTGCTGAGGGTTCCTCAATTAAGAAAAGGTTGAATCATACGAGCGACGTCCTCAGCTTGCTCCTCTAGATGCAAGTGATGCGAGCCATTCATCTTTTCTATTTGCATTTGAGGAACCCATTCGAAAATAGCATCTTTAATATCGGTTGTTTTGATTGCACTGTTTTCCGCTCTAATCAATAGTACATTGGAGATAATACTTTCAAAAAATCCCCTAAGTTGATCCTCACTAAATCGGATGTGATTGGTGGCCTTCAATCTTTGGTCATTTCCCCAAAAAAAACCGTTTTGGTCCTCAAAAACACCTCTTTTAGCCAGCGTAGATGCTGCAGCATATGTTAAAGGCACAAAACCTGATACACGTGCCTGAATCGCTCGTTCAAAATCATGAAAATAGGTTGGGGATGATGATGCAAAACGTCGATTCTCTTTGATTGCGCGCCTCAAATGCTTAGCAGCTTTTTTCTCAGAATGGAAAGAGGGAACATATCCATCAATTAATACCAAATTTTTAACTCTCTCAGGGAAGGTTCCAGCAACAAGGCCTGATATTATTGCTCCTCGCGAGTGACCAAGAAGAGTAAAATCTTCCCATAACATCTGATCGGCGAGGCTAATAACCTCACCGACGTCGATCCATGGTTCATAACTTGAGTCAGCTGAGCGATGATCACTTAGCCCGTGCCCGGCCATATCCATAGCAATTAAGTGAATATTATCCAAGTGTGGCATTAAGTTATCAAAAGAAGCTGCATTATCCAGCCATCCATGAAGAGCAATTATCGGGGTATATCCGGGGCGTCCCCACTCCTTGCAGGATATTTTTAGGCCGTTTACATCAAACTCACGTTCTCTTACAAAATCAACCGCCATTCATTTAATTCCAATAAGCTTAGTAATGAGTTTATGTCTGACGCATCCTATACGCATTTTACGAGGTTGTTACTTTTCCCTAGAACTCTATTTGCTTTTATTGCTATCGTCGATATCGGTTGACGTAAATGACGGTATATCAGACTCATCCTGGGCCTGGGCAACGTTATCCTCACTCGAACCAGATGAAACATCAGCTATAGAGAAACCGTCAGAGGGCATAGCAGCCGGCCAATCAGCAAAAGGAAAGGGTTTCGTGTCGCTATTGAAAGTTAAGAATTGCATCGTTTGGAATATCCACGATGCCAAGCTTTGTCCAAAGCTTCTTAGATTCTTGTTGTCAGCTCCTGTAATAAGCAAAGTTAGAAACTGTCCTCCAATGACAAGTAATAAAATAACTCTCACAAACGACAACAATAAAAGAAACAGTAGCATGTAGGCTAATCTTACCCAAAGGCTCAGGCTTTTTATGTGGGAAATAAAATTTTTCAACTGTATTACTCCATCTCAACATCTACATTATGGGTTGATAACATCATTTTACGCACAGTTTCTCTAATAGGACAGCCTTCAAACAAAATTGCATGAAGAGAGCTGAGTAGAGGCATGTATATTCCCATTGAATCAGCATGTACTTTCACTAATTTCGTAGTGTTCACACCTTCAGCGACTTGTCCGATTGAGCTCAACGCTTCGTCAAGAGTGGCTCCTCTGCCCACCTCAATTCCAACTCTATAATTTCTACTTAATGGTGAGGTGCACGTCACAAAAAGATCTCCTATACCCCCTAGTCCCATCATTGTCATGGGGTTTGCACCCATCTCTTTACAGAATCTATTCATCTCTGCGACGCCCCTTGTAAATATCAGACTCTTGGTATTCTGACCTGCTCCGGACGCCTCAGTCATTCCGGATACAATAGCATAGATATTTTTCAATGCTCCCGCTAACTCGACTCCAAACTGATCAGTGTTTTCGTATACTCTTAAAATATGTGAGGATAAAACCTCCCTGACTATGCTTCGCACCCAATTACATCGACTCGCCACAACAGTTGCAGTGATATCACCGCTTACGATCTCTGCCGCTATATTTGGTCCACTCATTGTGCAATTTGGATTATCGGGAAGCTTCTCTTTCAGTACTTGCGATGGCAAAAGGAAACGCTCATCAAATCCTTTTGCTGTGCTGACAATAGGAATATCTGGCATAAGTATTGGCTTCAAATTATGAGCTAACTCACTATATGCATTTATTGGGACTGCAAAGAAAACCAACTGAACATCAGTCACAGCGACTTTTAGATCATTAGTAACTGTTATATTCTCATGAAGCTCATATTTGGGATGATACCGCTTGTTAATCCGGTCATTCTGAACAGACATAGCCACATCTTGACTTCTGGCCCACAAATTTACTTTTAAACCATTGGACGCAATCAAGTTAGCTACAACAGTCCCAAAGCTACCACAGCCAAATACTGCCACACTTCTCACATCACTTAATTTCAATTAAACCTCACAATAATACGCCGGCCTCATTATAAAAAGGCACGGAAGCGTTCGGCTGGGATAACTGCCCAGTTATGAAAACATTAATTTGTTGAGACCTTTAACAAAGTTTGCGGGGTCCTCCAGAGATCTTCCAGCTGACAACAAAGCTTGGTCAAACAACAATTGAGTGAGCATTTTAGTTTCCTTGGTATCCTTGGAAGCTTTAATCTTCTTTACCAAAGGATGCTTCGTATTTACCTCAAGGGTTGGTTTTGATTCAGGCATTGTTTGTCCCGCGGCCTCCATTATTTTTCTCATTTGCTCTCCCATGTCATGCTCACCGACAACTAGACATGCTGGAGAATGAGTTAAGCGATTTGTTGATCTAACTTCAGAAACTTTTACAGAAAGAATATCCTTTATTTCACTGATTACTTTCTCATCAGCCTTCGAGACCTTTTTCTTGGCATCTTTACCATCCTTGTCTGTTTCACCAGTTATTTCACTTAGATCTAACTCTCCTTTTGCTATATCTTGGAACTGCTTTTTATCATACTCATTCAGATAACCCATCATCCATTCATCTATTCTATCGCTCATTAATAGGACTTCGATATTATGTTTCTTAAATGCCTCCAAGTAAGGACTGTTAGCAAGTGATGTTATACTCTCACCTGTTAGATAATAGATTTTTTTCTGATTTTCGCCCATTCTAGAAATATATTCATCAAGAGTCACGGTAGGCGCTGTATCCTCGACAGAGGAACTACAGAATAAAAACAGCTTTGCAATTTTTTCTTTATTTCCATGATCCTCACTGGGTCCTTCTTTAAGGACCACACCAAACTGAGACCAAAATTTCGCGTACTTTTCTTTATCCTTTTTGGCAAGCTTGGAAAGCATGTCAAGCACTCGTTTAGTCAACGCTGATTTCATGCTTTCCACCAATGGAGTTTTTTGCAATATCTCTCGCGAAATATTTAGTGGCAAATCAGCACTATCTAAAATACCTTTGACGAAGCGAAGATACATGGGCAAGAACTGCTCAGCATCATCCATTATAAATGTTCTCTTTATGTAAAGCTTGATACCTCTAGATGCATCACGTTGATAAAGATCCATCGGTGCCATCGAGGGTATATAAATTAAACTTGTATAATCCTGCTTTCCCTCAACTTTATTATGACTCCACGAAATTGGTTCGGCAAAATCACTAGACACATGCCTGTAAAATTCTTTGTACTCATCATCCGATATTTTATTGCGTGGTTTTGTCCAAAGTGCTTGAGCATCGTTTACAGCTGACCATTCAGGCTCGCTTATCACCGTTTCATCATCATTTTCTGATGCAGCGGGTGGATCAATCTTCAGCATTTCAACGGGAATTGATATATGATCCGAATACTTTTTAACAATACTTCTCAACCGCCAATCATTAGCAAATTCTGTCTCATCTGACTTAAGAAACATTGTAACTGTAGTTCCCCTATCATCTCTTGTAATAGGTTCAATTTGATAATCAGCCTCTCCTTCACAGGTCCATCTGACTCCTTCAGAACTAGCTAATCCTGCCCGCCTCGTTTCAACAATTACCTTTTTCGCCACTATAAACGAAGAATAAAAACCAACCCCGAATTGGCCTATCAACTGAGAATCTTGCTTCTGATCGCCTGTTAAATTCTTCAAAAACTCAGATGTGCCAGACCGCGCTATGGTGCCTAGATTCTCGATTACTTCAGATTCGGACATGCCAATCCCATTGTCCGATATAGTCACAGTTTTTTCTTTCTCATCAAAAGAAATCCGGATGCATAAATCAGGATCTTTTTCTAATAATGACGAGTCATTTAAAGATTCAAATCTCAGCTTATCGGATGCATCAGATGCATTTGAAATGAGTTCTCGAAGGAAGATTTCTTTGTTTGAATACAAAGAATGTATCATTAAATGTAAAAGTTGTTTTGCCTCAGTTTGGAATCCCAGAGTC
Source organism: Porticoccaceae bacterium (assembly GCA_002710745.1). GTDB lineage: Bacteria > Pseudomonadota > Gammaproteobacteria > Pseudomonadales > Porticoccaceae > AAA300-D14. Next base: position 11,073 of record PALW01000042.1, on the reverse strand, counting down.
TGAGCTNTCGATTTTTTCTTGGCCGACATACTAAAACCTCTTAAAAAATTATTTTTACTTTAGATTCNTATATTGGGTATTATTTTNAAATATCAACATCAAAATTTTTAAATCACGGCACTAAGAAATTGCATCTAGCTGTTGCCGTGGGTTTNTTGATATCGTCTTGCCATGCTGTGCTGCTTACATTTATTAACTTTNTTCCTTGCCTCAAAACACTGCATCTTGCATACATCTTTTTAAATCTCCCCGGGCGAAGATAATCGATCGAGAAATCNACCACCTTTGGAACTGCAATAATATCTAAGAGGTAAATCGACTCAATAGCAGATGCCAACTCCAAGAATCCTCCAATAACCCCACCGTGGATTGCCGGAAGCGATGGATTACCTATATTTGATTTCTTTTTATCCAAGGTGTATCGCACATTGCCATCTAAAATCTCTGCACTGATTCCTATGAAAGATCCATAAGGAATAACGTCAATAATATCTTGTGGTGTTTGATTAGCACGAGCTTTTTTTGCAATGAATTCGAATTCTTCAGTATCTTTTGTCATCAATTTCTTAACTCTTTTTCAACTTCATAAATGTCGCGACACAATGAGCAATAGGATTGTCTTCTGTATTCTGCCATGCTAGACCTCTGCAGAAAATTACATTTGAGGTATCTTTGTATACTTTTGCAGATACATGAATTGGCTTTTGAGGCTCTGCTGCTTGCATATAATCTAGCCTTAAATCCATCGTTGGTGTCACGGTTGAAAATCCAGAGACAGAAATTGCTGCACAGCCACAGCAAGTATCCAACAAACTCACAATTACTCCACCATGGACTACTCTTGTTATTGGGTTACCTATAACTTCTTCCTTATAGGGAAAAGTTATTTCGACTGAACCTCTCTCAACTCGAGTAAGTTTTAAACCGAGCGCCGCGCCATGTCCAGTTCTCTCCATAGCCAACTTCATAGCAGGTTTAAATACCATTAATTTTAGATCAGAGATCATTATTATCCTTTAAATTGGCATAAGATTATTTCTTGGATGAATTATTAAAACTCTCGATTACCGCTTTTGGAGCTTGAACTAGTTCAATAAGGACGCCTTCTCCACCGAAAGGATGAGTTGCACTTGCTTTCGGATGCACAAAACAGATTTTATGACCGGATGCCCCCTCACGAATTCCTCCGGAAGCAAAATTAACTCCTTTTGAAGATAACCATGATACTGCTACTTCCAAATCATCGACCCACAGCCCTATATGATTAAGAGCTGGATAATCAACTCGAGGACTTCGAGATTTATCTAATGGCTGCATTAAATCGACCTCGATCGCCATATTGTTATGACCGATAGAGCATATATCTTCATCAACATTTTCAGACTCGCTTTTGTATGTACCGAGGAACGTCAAACCGAGAAGATCAACCCAAAGATGCCTAAGTGCAGACTTATCATCTGAACCAACTGCAATTTGCTGCACTCCAAGTATGGAAAATGGACGATTAATTAACTTATCTCCTAACCGTTTTTGCAATTATACCTTGTTACCAAATCAATACATCTCTTCGAATTTACTAATAAATTTAGATAATAAACTTTCATCTAAGTGATTAATCCCTGCAGCTGCTTTTCGTCCACCTCCACCCGGAAACTGACGACATAGTTCAGAGGCTCCAAACTTGCGATTTATTGGAGCCCTCACACTNACNAGGAAGGCTCTATCTGAATTTTTAATTAAGACAGCATGAGCTAAATCTGGATTTTTATTCGCGAGATGATTACTGAAAACTCCGACTATTCGTTTACTCCAGTTTTCATTTGGCAAAATGTACAATTCAGAAGTTTTTGTAAATCTTTCGGGTTTTAACATCAATGCTTTAGAGAAATCATTCTTGTATGAATCCCTCAGCTTTTGAAAGTGAAAAGAACAATCTGAGATAAAATCAAATGGACTATCGTAAGGTTCAAGTATTCTGAATAGATCTTGAGGCGTAAAATTTAAATCACTCACTGACTCTCCATATCCATTATAGTTAATATAAGTTCCTAACTCTTCAAGAAGNATATTTTGCTCATCAGATAATTCGCATTCAACTGTATGTTCCAAAGCTAAACTTCTCAGATTGTCACCATAACTTCCCACCGCAGCCCATAGCGGCCTTGATCCAGATAAATATTTGTTCATCAACGCACTTGTCGAAGTATTTGCAGATTCGTCAATAATCGCCGTNAAATTTTTATTTACTGGTATTTTCCCCGCAAAATGGTGATCTACATATAGAACTGAAGAGCCATTGATTAAGATATGTTTGAGATAACTTCTATTTTTGTCTAATGAGATATCTAGAACTGTAATATGGCCCTCAGAATTGGCCGGAACATATTTAAGAAGATCAATCTCTCGTTTGACCCCACTTATTAGCTTTGATTCACATGGAAATGTCTGACGCAGCTGCAATAATGCGCATATGCCGTCAGCATCCCCATTAAAAACATCGTACTTCATTGGATACCACTATCTAAGATCGATAAAATTTCATAAGAATCTCTGCTACTTCAGGGCGAACTATCTCCTCAGGAGGCATCTCACCTCTTGCCAGCAAAGCTCTCAAATTCGTTCCAGACAGAGTTACAAAATCNTCAGNNATATGATCATCAACTTCATTTAACATAACCACCCTTTCCAATTTTTTTGAATACGCAGTATGGTCTGCATTAAAAATTTTAATTTTTAAGTCAGCGCTTATTTGCAANACATCAAATATTTCTTGAGCCTCAAAGTCTCCATAGAAGCCNCCNACTCCAGCATGATCTCTCCCAACTATCAGATGAGTTGCTCCCATATTCTGCCTTATTATGGCATGCAGCAAAGCTTCTCTAGGTCCAGCATATAGCATATCAAAGCCATAACCAGAGACAAGGACTGGAATCTTATTGAAGTAATGGTCCACCATTGTCTTTATGCAATCATCCCTGACACTAGCAGGTATATCACCGTCTTTAAGTTTACCCAATAACATATGAATAATGAGTCCATCTGCACCAATCCTATCGACAGCGAGTTTGCACAAAATCTCATGAGCGCGATGCATAGGATTCCTAGTTTGAAAAGCCACCACCTTATCCCACCCAGCATTCATAATATGCTGTCTAATTTGTTTAGCAGTCCGAAAGGTATCAGGATATCTTTCGGGAAAAGAACTCAAATCAAATATCTCTAACGTTCCAGATATAAGATAATTACCAAGACTTTTGAACTTTTTAACGCCAGGNTGAGAGAGATCATTAGTCCCAAAAATACCGAGGATCATCTCTTCAATATCATTGTTTGTTAAGACTTCAATATCGGCGACATTCATCAAAGCAAGACAAGGTTTATTTTCTCTAGAGGGATCCAAAAGTGCTATCTTTTGACCTGACTCAAAGTCTGGTTTTGATTGCACTAAATTAATTATAGGAACTGGCCAAAACAATCCATCAGGAAGTCTGAATGTTTGACAAACCGACTTAGCTTCTCCAAAACTCATAAACCCTTTTAGCGGATTAAAATATCCAGATCCAAGCATCACCGCATTTGACAGAGCAGGATCATTTAATATCAATTTCGGTAAATTCTTGAGTTTATCTGACTCAAACGGTGAATTAGAGAGAGGAATCTGTAATTCAGACGTTCCATGAGGTTCTATCAGTTCTTTCATTAGTTTAGTCACATTTCTTTTGATGAAGAATAAATTGTTTAGATGATGAGGTCATGTTCCGACAAATAACTAAGTACTGCTTTTACTTCGTCATCTAAACTCATTTTGTCCGAAATGAGATGTATTTCGGGGTTTTTGGGTGCCTCATAAGGATCATCAATACCAGTAAAATTTTTTATTTCTCCTCTTCTTGCCTTTTTGTAGAGACCTTTAGGATCCCTCTTTTCCGCAGACTCCAGAGTACAGTCAATAAAGATTTCTACAAAAGTTAGTCCAGAATCCTCATGTATTTTTCTTACCTCTTCTCGATCTTTATTATACGGACTGATAAAACTCGCTAAAGTAATGATTCCAGCATCTGTAAAGAGTTTCGATACCTCTCCAATCCTTCTGATGTTTTCCTTCCTATCATCAGCGGAAAAGCCAAGATTTTTATTAATACCAAGCCGAATGTTATCTCCGTCTAGTCTGTAACTTAATATTCCTTTTTCGAAAAGTGAACGTTCTAACGCTACAGCAATCGTACTTTTACCGCTACCCGATAATCCAGTCATCCATAATGTTGCACCTTTCTGACGAATTAGTTTATGCCTGTCTTGCATGGAAACTTTGCCATCATGCCAACTGACATTTGTCGACTTTTGNTCACTCATGATTAATTGAAATGAATTTTAGAGAGCGCAATATTAACTTTATTGGACCATGATGTAAAAATAATACACAGGGCAGCTGTGATATATTTAGCTTCGGATCTAAAAAACTTGCGAGAAGCAGCAATGAGCACACTAAATAATTTAAAAATTCTTGATTTCACAACCTTAATTCCAGGTCCATTCGCAACTATGATGATGGGCGATATGGGCGCCGATATTCTTAAAGTCGAATCACCCTCACGGACAGATCTTGTTAGAGCAATGGGCCCATTTAATAATGGATCCTCTACCTGCCACTCTTTTGTGAACAGAAACAAAAGGTCAATAAGTCTTGATTTAAAAAAACAAAAATCTATTGAAATTATTAAACGCTTAATCTTGGATTTCGATATCATTATTGAACAATTTCGACCAGGTGTAATGAAGCGACTTGGCCTCGACTACGAGAGCTTAAAAACGATTAATTCAAATATAATTTATTGCTCGATCACCGGCTATGGCCAGACAGGTCCATACAAAAATAAAGCAGGCCATGATAACAACTATTTATCAATCTCAGGAACCAATGGCTANTCTGGCAAAGTAAATCAGCCAAGTCCGATAATGGGTTTGCCTATCGCTGATTTGGCAGGAGGATCATTACATGCAGTTATTGGAATATTAGCTGCAGTCAATTATCGAAATAACAATGGATCAGGCCAATATATAGATATTAGTATGACAGATTCAATGTTTGCAATGAATGGGATTTTTGGGTCTCAATTTCTGGCNGCAGGTCAAGANNTNGCTCATGAGACNACNCATATTAATGGNGGATCNTTNTATGGATANTATCAAACAAAAGATNACAAANNNATATCNGTTGGNAGTCTNGAACCAAAGTTTTTGATGAAGCTATGCGCTGCATTGGAAATAAGTGATCATATAGGATCTGCATTAAGCAATAATGCTCACGAACAATTTAAATTTAAAGATTTAGTTGCGAAAAAAATAAAAGAAAAAGACATGTCGCACTGGGAAAAAGTCTTTGAAAATGAAGACGCTTGTGTCGAACCAGTAATTTCTTTTCAAGAAGCGTGCGAGAATACTCAAATACTAGCGCGAGAGATGATTACCACAGTATCTCATCTTGACGGGGGCGCAGAAAATCAAGTTAGTAGTGCCATAAAATTTTCAGATTCAAAAGCCCGATATGACTATTGTGGTGTTCCAATCGGTCTTCATACAAAAGAGATACTGAAAGAAATCAATTTTTCTGACGAAGAAATCGAATCAATGATAAACAACAACGAAATCCAATGATTGATACTNCCTTAAATTGTNATTTTATCAAAAAATACGGTTTTTCTGATAAACCCAACTTTTACTAAAACTTTGATATCACCATCATCGGTAATCTNGGCTTTCATTGGATGAAAGCGCCCAAGCTGAGGCACATATATTTTACCGGAAAAGTANCTTGTCTCTGAGCTCAATTCAATGAATAAAAACTTTCCTACCGAAGACGAATCATCATCATTCTTGGTAATAATGCCTGATCCTGAGCCCTCATCTGACACTATTTTAATCCAAACTGGTTTGTCTCTATGTTTCCATTCACCGTGTAAATCAGATAACTCAATCCCATAAACGCCGCTTGCACTGCAAAAAGCAAAGAAGATCCAACTCAGGAAAGAAATATTTCTAAAGCTTTTTAGACGCAAATCAAGTCTACTCACTATTCANAATATCCTCAAAATTCTCACTTGGCAGAAGCGTTTTATTATCATTTAAGTCACGATAATACTGAATCTTTTTAAATATCTTTTCAGATCCGAGGTTTTTACCGTAATACATTGGACCACCGCGATAGGCAGGCCATCCAAATCCATGCGCGTATACCACATCAATATCACTATTTCGACTAACGATGCCCTCTTCTCTAATTTTCACACCCTCATTGATCATTGGAATTAAACATTGATCTAAAATCTCCTCGTCAGTAAATGCTCTGCTACTAATACCCTTTTGTTCCGCATACTCTTTTATAAGTTTCGCCGATACTGAAGATATTTTTGCTCTTCGGTTCTCATCATAGTCATAAAATCCTTTCGCATTCTTTTGCCCTAGACGATCCGNTTCACAGAATTTATCAACAAGTAAAAATTCGTTTGTTAATGCTTTCTCCCATCCTAAATCCAATCCTATTAAGTCTGCAGTTTGAAAAGGTCCCATTGGAAATCCAAATTCAACCATTAATCGGTCAATTCTCTCGATATCAACCCCCTGCANTGCCATCAGCATCGCTTGTTGTTGCCTAGCAAATAGGATTCTGTTGCCCACGAAACCTGGGCATACACCTACCAACACCGGAATTTTTTTAATTCGCTTTGCCAATCTCATGCATGTTTTGATTATACTAAGATTAGTCTTTTCNGCTCTGACCACCTCCAGCAAGCGCATAACATTCGCAGGTGAAAAGAAATGAAGTCCAATTACATCTTGGGGACGACCACTCGATTCTGCTATTTCGTTCAAATCAAGGGCGGATGTGTTTGTAGCTAGAACTGCATTTTCCTTCGCTAATTTAGCAATCTTTCCAAATATATCTTGCTTTAATTCCATATTTTCGAAGACCGCTTCAATAATGAGATCAGATTCAGATACATCATTTATATTTAATGACATATCAATATAATCAAGTCTCTTTTTGACCTGAGCGTGACTTAACCTACCTTTTTTCTGAGAACTTTGATAATTTGCTTCAATATTTTTCTGGCATCTAACAAGAGATTGCTGATTACTTTCAATAATGGTGACAGGCAACCCTGCATTCGCCATACTCATTGCAATACCAGCTCCCATTAGACCGCCGCCGACAACCGCTACTTTTTGCACTTCAAGATCGACAACCTCTCGAGTTATATCAGGAACTTTGTTTGCGAGTCTTTCAGCAAAAAAAAGATACTGTTGGGCTTTAGATTGATCACCCTCCATGAGTTCTTCAAATAGNTCTCGTTCAAACTTTAATCCATCTAAAAACGGAAGCTGGCAGGTAGCTTCAACACTACGGATATTGTATTGCGGCGCTAGATAGCCACGATTTCGCTTATTTGCATGTTTTTTATATTTATTGAACGTGTCATCCAACCCTGAATATTTAGTTATTGGATTTTCCTGAAGTCGAATAGATGGATGTGAGCAATTTGATTTGATTTTTTCTTCNAGANATTNGATNGAGNNNGAAAGTNGNTCCTCAGANGTTATTTTATCGATAAGACCNCATTCTAAGGCTTCATCTGCNCCGATGGGATTACCNGAGGTAACCATNGNTAAAGCCTTTTCTATTCCTATTAATCTGGGNAACCTCTGAGTNCCACCCGCNCCNGGNATCANGCCTAANTGAACTTCGGGTAATCCAAATCTTGCACTCGGTGTTGAAATACGATAATTGCAACATAAAGCAGTCTCCAAGCCACCTCCCAAGGCAGTGCCATGCAATGCAGCCACAACGGGCTTTTTGATGACATCTAAATATTCTAACAATTCTGGTAGATCAGGATCTCCAGGAGGCTTTCCAATCTCACTTATGTCAGCACCAGCTATAAATGTTCTTCCTGAGCAATTTACAATAATTCCCAATACTCCATCGCTCTCCGAGGCCTCTTTCAATGATACGAAAAGTCCTTTTCGAACTGGATAACTTAAAGCGTTTACAGGAGGATTATCCACAGTGATTACTGCAAACTGCTTAACATTTGCATAATGAACTGCTTTATCACCTCGACTCATAATCTTTTCCTTTAAGTTAATATCTCAGCTTTATTAAGCTATTTGTTGATTTATTGTTTTAGCTATTGTCCAGAGTCGATCCTGTCCCCATCCAAGGCTTAATATTTTATCTCCTTTGAATAATCTGAAACTTGGAACTCCCCATAGATCACTCTCATACATAGATAAGCGGTTATCCTCTAGCTCATCATGCCACTTTGAATTACCAATAATACCTTTCGCGTGTGACCAATCTAAACCAGCCTTATCTAATACATATTTAAAATTCTTTTGTTTAGTAAGATTCTTCCCTTCAACAAATGCAGCGCTAAGAAAACTAGATAATAATTGGTTCGCGCGTCCACAGTCCCTTGCCCAAGAGTATAATGAATAACAATTCCTAACAGGTTCTCCAATAGGATCATAAAAGTTTCCAAAAGATATTCCATTTGCTCGAGCCTCTCTTGCAACATCCATCATAATATAGCGGCTTTTATCAAGAGTAAGCGGAACTCCTCTCATAACCATTGGAAGAACTGGACGCACCGATAGCTTTAAATTGCATCTTTTCGAGAAATCCAGAACTCTATCAAAAATCAAAGCGGTATATGGACTTCTCATTGATGGGAAAAATTCCAGAAAAAAATCATTGTTAGACTTTAATTTAGGAAAAGTAACCTCCTTCTTTGGTGCAACAAAAACCTCTTTTTTTTCACTAATGTCGAGAGCTAATTCCTTTAATCTGGATTCCAAATGATAGAGTCTATCAACGCCCCAATACCATTCATCCCCATAAAAAAACATAGCGGCAGAATAATGCCCAAGCTGATTTCTTTTCGCATTATTATCATCAATGATCATCGAATGTTCGATATCATTGGAACTTACAAACTCTTTGAAAAACCTTTTTAGGGTATCAAGGTCGCCACTCCATAGCGCCGTGCTTATACTAGAGAGGTTATTTATAAACTCCTCATCATTCATGGCTACCAGAACAGTCTGTGCTAAATCAATCCATTTGTCGTTTGGAGCTAAAGCACCATTAGGGAATAAAAGATCATAATGTGGTGCTATATTCTGAGCATCTTTAATAGATAGCTTTCGAAGTAACTCAGGCTCTGGAATACTTGCATCAGTAACTTGTGATACAACATTGCATCTGATCTGAACATCATATTTGTCCTTAAAACTTTTTAACAATTGCGCTGCTAAATGACTGTATGGGTCATCAACCTCATGAAAATACTCAATTACGTGAGGTTGACGAAGTTTTTTGCGCTTTTTCTCAAACTTTAATCGTTTGTATTGAGAATATTTATAACTGGCCATCTTTGTACCAATCTTTGATCCCAAAAATCTTCTAAGTGGGCTTGGATCCATTGTTGATGTGCCACCTTGCTCCTGAAACTTGTCATCCATGGGAAAATAATCTCTCACATTGTGTTCCATCTAATACTTTCAAGATTGTCTGCTTGTCTTTATCTGACAATTTATAAAATTCATCTCTAATCCATTGCAAACATTTTGCCTGATATGAAAACGTATTTTGAGTCCAAGTTGTGTGATCAATCAGTGTAAACCATTCTTTTTTATTTTTGTCATGAGCTTCCTTATTTGCTAGGAGCGCAGGAACATAGAAGCATCCAATCTCAGTTAATAGCTTTTTAAAGGTGGGAGATTCAAGATCAATATCCCATCCATCATCTCTCGTCTCAATGCCACATTGATCCTCCATCAATGAGGTCCAAGAGACGACTCGCGGAGCAAATTTATGAGCAAGTGCTCTTGGAGTTGGATCAAATCCTATCAGTTGAGATAACTGTCCATATAACGCAAAGTCTGAGGCAGAGGGCCTTGAACCTAAAATAAATGGGTATCTCTCAAAATGATTATTCAAAGCTCTTAGTATCCGAATATAACTTTGCTCTATCAAGTCAGCAGTAATCTTGTTCGATCCTACGACACCAAGACGTCCCACTTGTCTGTTGTAAATATAATCTGAATAAATATCGTGCTGGTCAGGAGAAATGCTGACACCCTCTTGAAGTATCGGAAGAAGGTTCGCGGCATTTTTTGCATCTTCCTCAGGATGCCAACGATAATGAAACATAAATTTAGTGCACCACTCATCCGCATAATCCTCTATAAGATAATCTAAAAATGCGAACACGGGGTTCTCAGGAATGACTTTTCGAGAATCAAACGATTCATCAAGTTGCCTAATTATTGGCGTTGTATCGCAGGTCGCAGCTAAAGCACCCTCTTCCACTTCAATTATGCATGTGGGTAACAATGTTACCTTTGGAGGTTGTATCCCCATCAAATCAAGATTCTTTCTCAAATCACCCCAAATAACTCGATAATCAATCCGTCTGTATCTCAGAAGCGCTACAAGCTTTCGTGTGTAAGGAGATGGTACAGCCCCAATCAAAGTAAAAGGTTTTTTAAATAGCATAAGATTATATGAGTTTGAATAATTCGATTTTGTTTTTGTTTTATTGACAAGGATAATTTCATATGTAAATCTCGAAATCAAACAAGAGCAATAAAAATATAATGAAAAAAAAGTACATTCTAATAATCTTGTTTGCGCTCATACCAACGATGCTTTGGATTAATAGACTTACAATTCTAGAGATTGTATTGCCAAAAGCGATGGAGGCAAGATTTTCAAATGATTACATAGAAAGCCTTCAAGATGGGCTCCATTTGGGCCTGTGTGGATCAGGAGGACCAATGCCGAGTTCGACTCGATCAGGACCATGCGTGGTCGCGATAGCAGGTAATAAAAGTTTTATTTTTGATGCCGGAACAAATGGAGCGAGAAATTTTGGATTAATGGGACTCAACTACAGTTCAATTGAGGCTGTGTTCATAACCCACTTCCATTCAGATCATATCGACGGACTCGGAGAATTGTCATTATTTCGTTGGATTGGAGGTCAAAAAAGAGAGCCGCTTAATGTTTAT
>PALW01000041.1:10875-19194 GCA_002710745.1 Porticoccaceae bacterium | reverse complement strand
CTAAAAAATCATTTTCTTCTAGCAATGCCAAATATGCTTGATGCGAGATTCAAAAATTCACTTATATACCTCTGTGAGCATTCCGAAGATGGAGCAATGGGTTTAATAGTGAACCACTGCAATACGATAAAATTAGAGAAAATCTTCAAGCAGCTTGAGATACAGTATAAGAGTGAAATTAAATTTCTACCTACACTTAAAGGTGGGCCAATGTCGGAAGATCGAGGATTCGTTTTGCATACCAATAACTCAAAAACTTGGGAGTCCACAAATGAAATATCTAGTGATGTATGCATCTCTACCTCCAAAGATATACTCCAAGATATTGCAAGCGGAGGAGGTCCAGAGGAGTCAATAATTATATTGGGCTACTCTTCATGGACGGCAGGTCAGTTAGAGAGAGAATTATCAGAAAATAGCTGGCTAACACTTCCATCCAATAATGATATTTTGTTTAGGACGAATCCTGAAAACAAAGCNTCTAAAGCAGCTGAGTTAATTGGCTTTGATTTAAATAAACTTATGCCAAACTATGGCAATGCATAAAAAAGTTGAGACCGCACTAGCATTTGACTTTGGCCTTAAGCAAATTGGGGTTGCTTTTGGACAAACAATTACCTCACAAGCAAATGGCATAAAAATACTAAATGCCAAGAATGGCATNCCAAATTGGCGAGAGATCGAAGGTCTAATTGAAGAGTGGGGTCCTACCATTATAATCGTCGGTCTCCCGATTGACATGAATGAGACGGAAAGTCGAATAACTATGGCTGCAAGAAAGTTTGCCGTTAAACTTAATAAAAAATTTAAACAGCCAGTTAAATTAGTTGACGAAAAACTATCCAGTAAAGAAGCTAAATACCAGGCCCGAGAAACATCAAAAAGCTTCAATTTAGCTCAAGTAGATCATCTAGCAGCAGCATTGATTTTACAAACATATTTAAATCACCCAGAATCCGCCAAGTCTATTTAATGTTTAAATTGATAAAATAAAACTACTATGCATGCTATCCAACAAAACATTTCGTCTCTTAAGAGACGAATTGCAAATAGTGCAAATCAATGTGGCAGGGATCCTTCAAGCGTAAGGATAATCGCCGTAAGCAAGAAGCATAATCTTGATTCAATCAAAGCGGCTTATAATCAGGGGATTAGAGACTTTGGTGAAAATTATTTGCAAGAGGCGATGCAAAAAATTGAATTATACAAACCCGGAAACATTATTTGGCATTTTATAGGGCCAATTCAATCGAACAAAACAAATTTGATTGCAAACAACTTTTCCTGGGTTCACAGCGTGGATAGAATCAAAATTGCANAAAGACTTAGTTNTCAGAAAAATCCTGAACTNCCTGATTTGAATGTATGTTTGCAGGTAAATATTGATGAAGAAACGTCTAAAGCGGGATTTTCTAAAAATGAGGTTATGGAGGTAATTCCATATCTTCAAGAATTATCGGGAATCAAAATAAGAGGACTTATGGCGATTCCAAAATTTAGACAGACAATTGGTGAGCAGAGAAAACCCTTTTATGAACTCCATCAGCTTTTTATGCGAATTAGTAATCAAATGCAGAACAATACCTCTTTTGATACCTTATCAATGGGGATGTCATCAGATCTTGAAGCTGCGATATATGAAAACGCTAATTTAATAAGAGTGGGAACCGATATTTTCGGCAAAAGACCATAAGGAGTCGTTATGAAATCTTTAGTGTTTATTGGTGGTGGTAATATGGCTTCATGCATAGTTAGCGGCATAGTCCAGTGCAATAACAAAAATTTACAAATTACTGTTTGTGATCCTAACCAAGATAAATTAGAAGTATTACGTGAAAAATTTGGAGTCAACATCTCGACTTCAAATGGGAAAGCCGTCTCTGAGGCAGATATAGTGATCCTAGCGGTTAAACCACAAAGCGTCAGAAAAATAATTCTTGAACTTAAAAATAAATTTAAATCATCTGTGATAATAATTTCTATAGCTGCCGGAATTACTACAAATGCAATCAAGTCATGGTTAGACAGCCCTTTTGCAATAATTAGAGCAATGCCAAATACTCCATCCTCTATTTTATCAGGCGCCACAGGACTTTATGCAGATTCAACAGTGGATAATAAGGCGAAAAAACAGGTCGAATTAATTTTTGACTCTATTGGATTTTCATGCTGGATAAAAAAAGAGAGTGATATAAATGCTGTAATAGCGCTTTCAGGAAGTGGGCCAGCCTATCTCTTTAGAATCTTCGAAATAATGCATGGAGTGGGTCAAGAGTTAGGACTTGAGGAAAATGTAGCTTTTGAACTACTCTCACAAACATTTTCCGGAGCAGCAAAAATGATTTATAGCTCCGAAAAAACAGCAACTGAATTGAGAGAACAAGTAACATCACCTGGAGGCACCACTGAAAGAGCGCTCAATGTTTTCAACAATGAGAACTTAGAACAAACATTTCGAAATGCGATGCAAGAAGCCCACGATAGGGCCGAAAAAATGTCTGAGCAATTTGCCGGTTAAGATTTAACAAGGATTATCAAATGGAAAATGGCGCGATAAATGTTTTAAGATACTTATTAGATTTTTACGCTACAGTTTTACTAATAAGATTTTTACTTCAAATTGTCCAAGCAGACTTTTTTAATCCAATTTCGCAAATAATATTAAAAATAACAGCCCCTCTTGTTGAAACTCTAAATAAGATCTTCCCAACTATAAAAAACTTTAACTCTGCTGCACTAGCTTCTGCAATTTTTGTTAAATGGAGCTTTTTTTTAATATTAATACCCTTTGGAAACGTCACACCCAGTCAGCTCGGTTTATTCTTATTTATCGCAGCTATCTCTATCGTAGAACCACTGATCCAAATATACTTATATGGCATACTTATAATCGCGTTATCTAGCTGGATTGGAGGATCAAACCATCCGATAGTTCGATTAACCAGTCAAATAATCGATCCATACATGAAACCATTCCGAAATATTATTCCTCCCATCGGTATGATTGATATCTCACCAATGGTCGCGATTCTCGTTCTAATATTTGCAGAGACTCAATTTCAACGTTTTGTCAATAATATGATGTTTTAACTCAATCAAAATATCTAAGGAGCAGGATCTGGATACCTATTGTGTATCTCTGAAATTTCTTTCATTGCGTCATCGCATAATTTGACATCCACAGCATCAATGTTTTCCTTCAGCTGATCAATGGAAGTGGCGCCAATTAAACAACTGGACACAAAAGATTGCGATAAAACAAAAGCCAAAGACATTTGAGTAAGGCTTAATCCATATTGTTTTGCTACCTTGGAGTATTCATTTGTAGCAAACTTGCATTCCTCACTCCCATACCTGCTAAACCTTTTGAATAAGGAAAGCCTTGAGCCCTGAGGATATTCGTCATTCATGTACTTACCAGTTAAAAGACCAAAAGCCAAAGGGGAATATGCAAGAAGGCCAACCTTTTCTCGCATCGATATTTCTGCCAAACCAACCTCAAACTGCCTACTCAAAAGATTATAAACATTTTGAATACTAACCACCTTTGATAGTGCCCCATTTTCGGACTCTCTTAAATATTTATTTAGCCCCCAAGGGGTTTCATTAGAGATTCCAATGTTTCGAATCAAACCCTCGTCAACTAAATCATGTAATGCTGAAAGCGTTTCCTGAATACTTATCGAATCATCTTTTTCAATATGTACATAACCACGTCTACCAAAAAAATTTGTTGCTCTTTCAGGCCAATGCACCTGATATAAATCAATATAATCGGTCTTTAATCGAGTCAATGAGCCTTCCACCGCAGAACGAATCTGATCAGCATCAAGCCTTGGTCCACCTCTGATATACCTCATATCATTAGATCTTCCTGCTACTTTCGTTGCTAAAATAATTTCAGACCTTCTCCCCGTTTGAGCAATCCAATCACCGATAAATCTCTCCGTATCACCCTGTGTCTCTTCCATTGGAGGTACTGGATACATCTCTGCCGCATCAAATAAATTTACTCCTTTACTCAAAGCAAAGTCCATCTGTTCAAACGCTTCACATTTGTTATTTTGTTGGCCCCAAGTCATGGTTCCAAGCCCAATTATAGATACCTCAATTTCAGTATTTCCCAATTTTCTATAAATCATTTCTTATTTACACACATATTCGTTAGACTTTCAGTCTGTTAATTTTCGGGTATTCTTGCGAGGCTANNATNGTNNACTTAGNNTTNACANACTAAATCGACTCNAATGCGNTCGCNCCANTAAAAATTATGCCACAGACTGAAAAGAATGGTGATACTTTAAAACGCTCTACTAAAACGATAACAATAAAAAAAACATTGAAGTTGTCATGTGGNGTTGTTTTACAGCAGCACGATCTTGTTTATGAGACTTATGGTCGTCTCAACAAAGCAAAAAATAATGCCATTTTAATTTGCCACGCATTGAGTGGCAGTCATCATGCCGCAGGCAAAGATGACNATGGGAATATTGGCTGGTGGGATAATTATATAGGGCCTAATAAGCCTATTGATACCAATAAATTTTGCGTGGTAAGTCTTACTAACATTGGTAGTTGTTTCGGTAGCACTGGTCCAAACACCATAAATCCGAAAAATGGTAAATTTTGGGCTATAGAGTTCCCAACACTTGAAGTAACAGACTGGGTTAAATCTCAAAAAATGTTAATGGATGCAATTCAGATAAAAGGTTGGATTGCAGTTATTGGAGGAAGTCTGGGTGGCATGCAAGTTATGGAATGGTCCGTTCTTTATCCTAATCTGATAAAAAATGCAGTCATAATTGCAGCATCATTAAAGCTATCTGCGCAAAATATTGCTTTTAATGAGATCGCACGGCGATCAATAAAGTCAGATGAAAACTTTAAAAATGGTGACTATTTGAATTTAGGACTAAACCCTTCCAAAGGATTAGCTCTAGCNAGAATGGTCGGACANATAACATANNTNTCAGATGACATCCTTGGAAGGAAATTTGGNAGATCCACAAAAAATGTCCAGCTTNAAANTNANGCNGANNNNAACTNAGANTTNGAAATTGCAAGCTATCTAAATTATCAAGGNGATAAGTTCAAAAAGANTTTNGATGCTAACAGTTACATTTTAATNACNCNAATGCTNGATATGTTTNACTTTGAGNNNGACTCCAANTCANANAAGCAACCCTTTGAGGANGCTAAATGCAAATTTCTNGTNATTTCGTTTACAAGNGATTGGCGTTTCTCTCCNGANTGCTCANATCAAATAGTNCNAAAACTTATGGATACNAATAAAAGAGTCACTTACCTAAAAATTGAATCTGACAAGGGCCATGATTCGTTTTTGCTTCCAGATGAAAGATATGAAAATGGTTTGAGAGTGTTCTTGAACAGAGCACTTGAGGAATTTGAGGAGCTNAATAGTGATTGATAATCAAGTACTTTTCTCATGGATAAATGATGAATCAANAGTATTAGANTTAGGNTGTGGAGATGGAGAAATNTTAAAANCTCTNATANANNAGAACAANATCACAGGTTATGGTTTTGAAATCGANCCANATCATATTGAAAANTGCATTTCNAAAGGGATAAATGTAATAGANTATGATTTGAANAATGGCTTACAAAATATNAAAANTAAAAGCTTCGACTTTATCGTTATGTCTCAAACTCTNCAAACNCTNAATGCNCCNCACACCATGTTAAATGAGATGCTNAGGATTGGAGAAAAGTGTATNGTAACTTTTCCAAACTTTGGTTACTGGCGAACNAGATTNTCNTTNCTNANTTCCGGNAGGATGCCNGTAACAAAACAANTGCNTTACCAATGGTANGACACNCCCAATATCCANCTTTTTNCTTANAAAGATTTNGAGCTNCTATGTNAAGAACAAAANATTNATATCTTGANAAAGGAGTTTGTTGGCAGTNCTNTNTCNGCNCCNTTNAGAANANTAAGNGCAAATCTCTTTGCCCAAACAGCCGTATATTTACTCTCGCGCAAATAAAACCGGAAAGTCCTCCAATGATGAAGCTTAAATGGCACTTAATATTTCTTTTTATATTCTTTGGTAACAGTACTCTTGCCAATGATAGTATTTTCAAACAAGTGGGTGAATATAAAATTTTCTTCAGCGCTTTTAATAGCTCATTCATACCTTCAGATATTGCATCTAGTTATAAAATAGTAAGAGGTAAAGACAGAGGCCTTGTTAATATCTCTGTCATGAAAGATATGGCTGTGGGGATCCCTGTCAAAATCAATGGGAAAGTATCCAATATTCTGCAACAGTCTCAGACGCTCAAATTTTTTCCTGTCCAAGAAGGGAAAGCTCTTTATTACCTTGCCCCATTTGAATTTGATAATGAAGATTACCTTACTTTTTCAATCAACGTAGAACATGATAATAAAATTGAAATTCCGACCTATACATTTAAATTTCAAAAAAAAATGTACGTCGACTGAATGGGGCTTAATAAAATATGTCATTTTCGAAAAAAGAGATCGTTATTGCGTCAAGTAATAATGGTAAATTAGTAGAGTTCGAGAATTTCTTTAAACCATTTGGCATTAAGTTAATTCCTCAACGTGATTTGGGCATCGACGATATCGAAGAAACCGGTAAGACATATATCGAGAATGCAATATTAAAAGCACGCAACGCCTCAAAAATTTCGGGCCTACCTGCGATTGCCGATGATTCAGGTTTGTCAGTTGACTTTTTAAATGGCCAACCTGGAATTTTTTCTGCCCGATTCGCCGGTCCAGATTGCAGTGATTCAGAAAATAGAGCTCTTCTGCTGAGAAAGCTAGAAGGAGTTCCATATGCACAACGGAAAGCAAAGTATCATTCCATGATAGTTCTATTAGAGCATTGCCAGGATCCGTGCCCTTTGATTTCTCAAGGCTCATGGCAAGGNGTAATAGCGNAAAAAGAGAAAGGGAAACTAGGATTTGGATATGATTCAATCTTTATAATTCCTGAACTAAAATGCCATGCTGCAGAAATTGATATTTCTGCAAAAGAGCAATATAGCCATAGGGGTCAAGCTTTAAGGAAACTATCAAAAATTTTGAGTAATCTCAATGCTCATGCCTGAGGAAATTCCTTTATCTCTATATGTGCATATACCTTGGTGTCAGAAAAAATGCCCTTACTGCGATTTTAATTCACACGCGATAACGACTGANATCCCAGAGGCTCGATATGTTGAGTCATTAATAGAGGACCTCAAATGGGATGAAAAGCTNTCTCAAGGTCGNAAAATCAATACTATTTTTTTTGGCGGAGGGACTCCAAGTATCTTCTCCTCAAATAGCATCGATCAAATCATAACNGCTACGGATAAGTTAATTGGCATATCTCCTAATGCAGAAATTACGATCGAAGCAAATCCAGGTTCGACAGATANAATAAAGTACGATGACTTCTTCAGTATTGGAATCAATAGAATTTCCATTGGAGTGCAATCATTTCAAAGTGAGCATCTTAAGTCACTCGGAAGAATACACTCTAATAAAGATGCTAAAGACGCCATACTAGCGGCTACAAAAGCAGGTTTTAACAATATAAATATTGATTTAATGCATGGTCTACAAAACCAAAACATAAGAGAGGCAAAAGAGGATTTAAAATTTGCTATCGATGCGGGTGCTAATCATATTTCTTGGTATCAATTAACCATCGAACCCAATACTGAATTTTACTCAAAACCTCCAATCCTTCCTAATACAGATGAGCTTGCTGACATTTATGATAATGGCATGACACTTCTCAGAAAAAAGGGATTTGAGCAATATGAGGTATCAGCGTTTACTTCAAATAAAAAACCATCTCTTCATAACCTTAATTATTGGTCGTTTGGGGATTATATTGGCGTTGGGGCAGGAGCACATGGGAAGATAACAACAAAGAAAAGAGGGATTGTACGAACTTTAAAAAGCAAAATGCCAAATTCTTATATGGAGCGTCGCGATAAAAATACTGGGATCAGAAAGTCCATTACTCAAGATGAATTAATAACAGAATTCATGATGAATGCGTTGAGACTTAAAAACGGAGTTCCCTGGACTTATTTCGAATCAAGAACAGGGATTTCACAATCAGCTATCTCGGAGCGAGTAATTGATTTACAAAATCAGGGCTTACTAGAATTTTGTATGGAACAGCTTCGCACCTCTGATCTCGGATATCGATTTGTTAATTCGATTTTAGAGAAATTTTAATTCGACTTGAATGGGATCGGTGCAAAAACAATNTAACAGTAGAAAATTTAATTTTATGATTGAAGAGTGTTTTATTGAAGTGATATGATCTT
>PALW01000041.1:0-10870 GCA_002710745.1 Porticoccaceae bacterium | reverse complement strand
TNTTAAACATTCTTTGGATCTAAAATGAGCTCNAATATTACCCATGTCACGGATGCAAGCTTTGAAGCTGAAGTCTTACAATCAGATACTCCTGTCGTGGTAGATTTTTGGGCTGAGTGGTGCGGCCCCTGCAAGATGATTGCACCGATTCTTGACGAGGTCTCTCAAGAATATTTAGACACAGTGAAAATATGCAAGCTTGATGTCGATAGTAACCCAGAAACAGCGGCAAAATTTAATGTAAGAGGTATACCGACATTACTTGTATTCAAAGGTGGAGCAGTAGAAGCGACAAAAGTTGGAGCTTTGTCAAAAGTGCAGTTAACAGATTTTATAGATAGCGTTACCTGAAGCACATTCTCTTATTTGTACTAAATACTTGCTCTTTTACTCACAAACGCTATACTTTCTGACTTCAGTCGTTGCAGTGTATTAAATCCCTTACCTTAAACTCTATTAGTTTTCTTTACACTTCAACCGTCGACAAGAATAAACATCCTTTAATTCAACAAACAACATTTACTAAAATCCTTACTTATGAACTTATCAGAACTTAAGCACAAACCNATCGGTGAGCTTCTTGAAATGACNGCCGCACTNGGATTNGATAATTTAGCTNGATCCAANAAAAATGACATTATNTTCGCTCTTCTTAAAAAGCATGCCAAATCCGGAGAAGATATCTACGGTGATGGTGTACTAGAAATCCTTCCAGATGGGTTTGGCTTCTTAAGGTCAGCGGGCGCCTCATATTTGGCAGGAGCAGATGATATTTATGTTTCTCCAAGCCAGATAAGACGATTTAATCTGAGAACGGGAGATGCAATTGCTGGGAAAATACGTCCTCCCAAAGATGGAGAGCGTTATTTTGCAATGCTTAAAGTTGACAAAATCAACTATGATGCCCCAGAAAACGTACGTAACAAAATATTATTTTCAAATCTAACTCCCTTATTCCCCGATGAGCCACTCGTTTTGGAGGCTGGCAACGGATCATCAGAGGATCTAACTGGAAGAATAATAGATTTAGTCTCACCCATTGGTAAAGGGCAAAGGGGTTTAATAGTAGCTCCACCGAAAGCTGGAAAAACAATCATGATGCAAAACATTGCACAATCAATTGTAAGAAATAATCCTGACTGTTACATAATTGTGCTACTTATTGATGAAAGGCCTGAAGAAGTAACTGAAATGCAAAGAACGGTCCGCGGAGAAGTCATTGCATCAACCTTTGATGAACCACCAACAAGACATGTTCAAGTAGCAGAAATGGTAATTGAAAAAGCGAAAAGGTTGGTTGAACACAAGAAGGACGTTGTTATCCTCCTTGACTCCATTACCCGTTTAGCTAGAGCATACAACACCGTTATTCCGTCTTCAGGTAAGGTGCTTACAGGTGGTGTAGACGCAAACGCACTCGAAAAACCAAAACGATTTTTTGGTGCGGCAAGGAATATCGAACATGGTGGAAGTTTAACTATTATTGCGACTGCGCTTGTCGACACTGGCTCAAAAATGGACGATGTGATCTATGAAGAGTTTAAAGGCACTGGAAATCTAGAGCTCATTTTAGATAGAAAAATTGCTGAAAAAAGAGTTTATCCGGCGATAAATGTCAGACGCTCAGGGACCAGGAGAGAGGAGCTGCTCATATCAGATGCTGATCTACAAAAGATATGGATTTTAAGAAAGCTGCTCCATGACATGGAGGACTTAGCAGCTGCCGAATTCATAGTTGATAGACTAAAAGGCTTTAAGAACAATGCAGAGTTTTTTGGCGCAATGAAGAGAAAATAACTTTTAAAAATTCCTAGTATGATTGCCTCCACCTCTCGATTCATAAAAGGTTAAAGTATCCGCCCTCAAGGGAGTTGTTTTTAATAAAACTTAAATGACATTTCTTTCTGGTTTCTCCATAGGTTTGTCTCTTATTCTCGCAATAGGAGCGCAAAATGCATTTGTTCTGAAGCAGGGATTGTTAAGAAAGCATGTATTTTTAGTTTGCTTGATCTGCGCATTATCGGATGCGATATTAATCACGCTTGGAGTGATGGGTTTTGGGGAGATTGTTCTCGCTTATCCTTGGATAGAATTATTCTCAAAATATGCAGGCGCTTTTTTCCTTATAAGTTATGGCCTTATAAGCCTATACTCATCTGCAAAAAATACCCATAATTTAATTCCTTCAAAAAACAGTCAAGACTCAATATCAAGCACTGTTATTACTTGTCTTGCTTTTACTTGGTTAAACCCACATGTCTACTTAGATACCGTGATTATGCTTGGTTCGATATCAACCCAGTTCTCAGAAACCCATCTTTTTGGACTGGGAGCGATCACAGCATCCTTTGCGTTTTTCTTTAGTCTAGGTTTCGGAGCAAGCAGGCTCACGAGTTATTTTGAAAAACCAAGAACTTGGCAAATTTTAGAGGTATGTATTGGAACAACGATGATCATTCTAGGCATTAATTTGTTGATTTAAATTTTTAGAAATTTCTGATCGTAGAAGTCTCCCATAAGTTTTTTGACCAAGGTCTTCTGAAAAGCACTTATTTTCAAAAGCAACCTTGCCACCAATCATTACCATTGGCACAACATCATCTGACCTATTAACCAACTGTTCATGTTGATATTCTTCTCTAAATATCCTTCTAACATTCTGTTCACCGTCATATCCTTGCAAAACATGTGGATCGANAAGGATNAGATCAGCTATNTCATTCTTATATATGGTGCCGCCAGNCACTCCAAAAACATCAGCCGCATCCTTAGTAAGCCGCTTNACCATGTATGCCACGTCGCTCTCATCATCATTTTTGGAGGCCAATTTTAAACTTCTTAGATTTCCATCATAAAAAGCCATGTTCGTCAGATGAGCGCCGCTATCATTAAACCCTGGCAGAAGCATAGGATGCATCAATAATTCTCTTACAACTTCTAAATCACGATTTGCAGTTACAGTACTCCAACTTAATTTTGTATCGAATGATCTTAGCATTTGGAGCATGAAGTCTCCCTCATCTGCTACCCAAAAAAAGTCTTGCTTAATCAGCTCTTCTTCTTTTTTCGTTAGTCCATCAACCTTAATATTCTGTTTTATATTTAAAACTCTGTCATAAATGAACTGAAAATTTTTCCCTTCCCAACTTTTTTGAGGGCATCGGTCAACCATCATATCTAACAATTTTCTGTTAAATGCGTAATCCTCTAGGTTCAACTCGCGCTTAATTCTGTCTATTGACCATCCTTCTTTACCCCGCATCCACATATCCCTGAAGAGCTTTATGTACTCAGGATCACTAAGGATGTTTTTCCTTGCTTCACGATCTTCCAGGTCTGTTTCATTTAGTCTCCTAAGCTCTGGAATCTCCTCTGCTATAGGAGTAATAGCACCATCGGACCATATTTTAAATCTTGCCCCAAGCGCCTGCATATGGAAATCACCGCCAATAAACCTTGAGTTTAAAAGCCGGGATAGGGTTTTNACCATTAAGGAAAGTTTCCAGTTNTTAACAATGTCCAAAGCCGCNACAACGGTNGTTTTTAATGCTTTNCCGTGNACTCTTGCGCTAGTTAGGAGAAACGTTTTCAGNGTATCTATAACACTATCCTTTGGNGGTGTCGCTTGCCAAACAGCATTTTTATCTCGCAAAACCTTAGTTAATTTTTTCAATTCAGGATATTTAGCAAACTGAGTTGGGATTGTTTTTTCACAATGAGGGTGAGCGGCAAGATAATGAAAGGGTAAAGCATCTGTTGATAACCCAACGTATCCAATCCCTAAAGAATGCTNCAAAATATTACACATTTTCTCAAGTTCGNTNTCNGTGGGNTCTCTTGTGACGCTGTCATCNAANCCCATCACTTCAATTCTAAGCATTGAGTGGGGCAATAACACAACCACATTTGGCCCAAGCTTTAGTGTATCAAGATGATTCAAATAGTCCTTAGGATTTTCCCAGTTCACCTTATCTGCACAATTCTTGAGTACCGACTTAGGAATATTTTCTACCCTTGCATAACAGCTCACAATAGGATCATTAACACCATCTCGCTGAGATCCAAAGGCCAAGCCTAAACTACAGTTGGCAATTACGACTGATGTGGTTCCATGTCTAACTGATTCAGGCAACGCAGGCGCCACTTCAAGCTCTAAATCATAATGTGTATGAATATCAAAAAGCCCGGGCATAAGCCAAAGACCCGTCGCATCGATAACTTTCTCTGCATTCGTATAATTTAAATCTTGGCCTCGATCAATAATCTTTCCCCCGGAGATAGCAACATCTTCGATTCTAGGAGATTCTGTATCATTAAATACTTTTGCATTTTTTATCAAAAAATCAATGGTTTTAATATTATTATTTGTCATGTCATTAAAGAAATCACTGAAAATGGTAATAGTACAAGAGCAATCTAAAGGATTCTATAATAAACATAAAGGAATACATTTAACGTAGCGTCTCCCTACTTTGATAATTATATTATAGCGACATAATGATACGATCAGAAAAGAGTTTAGGCTCTCACAAGATTTCTTCACAGACACAAAAAGTTAGAGCCTTGCTTTTCTTGACTTTGATGTGCCTGATGACGAGCAATATTACTAGGGCTGAAGAACTNCTAGTTGCTGTTGCTAGTAATTTTCACCATACAATGAAACTAATTTCTGAAGAATTTGAAATTAGAACTGGTCATAGAATAATTTTATCTGCTGGATCAACTAAGAAACAATTTACACAAATAGTAAATGGAGCCCCTTTTGATTTCTTTGTGGCAGCGGATAGTGAAACTGTAGAGCGTTTGAATGCTCTGCAGCTTTCTATAGAAAACTCATCTTTCAATTATGCAATTGGTCACTTGGTCATTTTGTCCGCCTCAGGCAGCATTAACACAATTGATACATTATCAAATTTGAAATCTGAAAAAATCGCAATAGCTAATCCTCTAATATCACCATATGGGCGCGCATCAGTAGAATTGTTAAAAAATATGGGCATTTGGGATTCTCTAAAAAATAATATTGTTTTGGGCACAAATGTTGAACAGACATTTCAGTTTGTAAAAACAAAAAATGCTAATGTGGGAATTATTGCTAAATCTCAACTATTTAGAATGAGAGAACTCAAAGAGGAAAAATATTGGATTCCACCGAATCATCTATATACTCCAATCAAACAGAAGGCAGCATTACTCACTGATACCAGTGCAGCATGGCAGTTGAAATCCTTTTTTGAAACAGATGAGGTCACTAATTTGATAAAGACTTCTGGGTATGACCTACCAAAATGATTAGTTATGATGATTGGACAGCTCTTAGTTTAACTTTTGAGCTTGCTCTTTTGAGTACCATAATTTTAATAGTCATAGGCACCCCTATTTCTTGGTGGTTATCTCAAACTAAATTTCGATTTAAATTTATCATTGAGACGCTAGTCGCACTCCCACTGGTCCTTCCGCCGACTGTTTTGGGGTTTTATCTGCTCATAGCACTTGGACCTGATGGANTGGTTGGAAAAACNGTTAATGCTTTTGGAGGACCAAATTTAATTTTTAGCTTNNCAGGTCTGGTAATTGGCTCAGTAATATATTCCATGCCATTTGTTATACAGCCGTTACATNATGCTTTTAGTGGCATTGATAAGCGTGCNNGCGAGACCGCGGCCNTTTTTGGATNNTCACCANTNAAACGCTTTTTTCATNTTTTATTACCACTAGCAAGAGGAGGTTATTTTTCAGCTTTTGTTCTGGGATTTGCTCACACATTAGGAGAGTTCGGAATAGTTTTGATGATTGGTGGAAATATACCAGGTCAAACGCAAGTAGCATCCATTTCTATATATAACTATGTAGAGACTTTAGATTACGAAAACGCACACACCTTGTCTGCATTACTGTTAGCGATTTCCTTTACTCTGCTAATGCTTATTTATGCAATAAAAAATAAGCTTAGGTAATAATAAAAATGAATCTGTCAATTAAGCTAAACATAAAAAAAGATACGTTTTCATTGCATGCAGACCTTGAATTTCCACTTAAAAATATAACGAGCTGTTTTGGACCTTCTGGCTCTGGTAAAACAACATTTTTAAGACATTTGGCGGGATTAGAAGTATCTGACAGCGCGAATATTAAACTCGGAGATAAAATATTCCAAAATAGTGATTTGTTTATTGCAACACATAAAAGGGATATCGGGTACGTCGCACAAGATCCTTTTTTATTCAATCATTTAGATGTGGGACAAAATATAAATTTTGGGGTACCCAATTCTTCAACTAAACTTGAACCAGAATTAGTTCAAATGGCGCAGGAGAATCTAGGCATTTCACATTTACTATCAAAAAAACCATCGAACCTCTCGGGTGGCGAGCGGCAAAGGGTATCCCTGATGAGGGCTATTGTGTCAACACCAAAAATTCTTTTGCTAGACGAGCCGCTATCAGGTGTCGGAGCCGAGCAAAAACAACAGATTATTCCTTTTGTTAAAGATATATGTTCACGCCAAAAAATACCGATACTCTATGTAACTCACTCCATTCATGAAATACTGAACTACTCCGATCAAATCATCAGCTTTCAAAATGGCTTCGCCAAATTTTCAAAAGATATTGAGAAGACCCTATCTGGATTGAAAGTGCCACATGTTGATTGTAATGCAGAGGGAACTTTTCTAAACACTTCTGTAGTTTCTATTGATAGCAAATTTCAAATGATAAAAGTTAACTCAACAATTGGAAATTTATCTATCGTAGGGTCTGACAAACAAGTTGGTGACAAAATAAGGTTAAGAGTTCTTGCAAATGATATTTCAATCTCATTGTCTAAACCTGTTGATACAAGCATCATGAACACGTTTGATGCTTTAATTCAAAGTATGGTCGAAGACTCTAGCTGCATGACCACATTAACCCTAAAGATTAAAAATGACACAATAAAAGCTAGGATAACGACAAAATCTGTGCACATATTAAAGTTACAAATTAATGACAAAGTTTTTGCAAATATTAAAACAGTTGCCATTATAAGTTGACTATTATGATAATAGACCTTCAATGTTGCTTTTTTAGGTTTGATGAATGACAGATTCAACCAATTTATTTAACCAATTTAGTCTTTATAAAAGTAAGAAATTTCTCCCTTTTTTTGTAACACAATTTCTTGGCGCACTAAATGACAATCTATTCAAAAACGCCCTACTTGTAATAATTGTTAGCTCCGCAGTGCAAACTGCAGACAGTATGATAAATTTTTTAACCAACTTTGCAGTCGGTCTTTTTATCCTCCCTTTTTTCTTGTTTTCGGCAACAGCAGGACAATTAGCAGACCGCTTTGATAAAGCATTTTTAATGCGTAGAGTAAAATTTTTTGAAATACTTATAATGATGCTGGGTGCAATTTCACTTATTTATCAAAATTTAACATCCATGCTTTGCGTCCTNTTTCTNTTAGGGACTCAATCAGCTTTTTTTGGCCCCTTAAAATATTCCATAATCCCTCAACATCTNTCNTCAAAAGAGCTACTNGCGGGAAATGCGCAAGTGGGAATGGGTACATTTGTATCAATACTGCTCGGAACATTAGTTGGTGGCTGGATAATAACAATCAACAGCGGCGAAATCATTTTAGGTTTTCTCATGCTTTTAATGGCAGTAATAGGATGGATTAGCAGTCAAAAAATACCTCCAGCGCCNTCCAAGAATGACAGAGTTAAGAACTCCTTCAACCCAGTACGTGAGGCAAAACTAAATTTTAAATTGGCGTCTGAAAACAATTCAGTTTGGTATTGTATATTAGCAATCTCCTGGTTCTGGTTGTATGGAGGGTGCTTTTTAACTCAAGTCCCAAACTNTACCGTAAGCGTGCTCCATGGACATCCAAGAATGGTATCCATTTTATTGGCTGCTTTCATAATTGGCATNGCAACAGGCGCACTACTATGTAATCGTCTCTCTAAAGGAGTTATTAATCCTGCTTTAGTAACACTCGGCACCCTCGGCTTAAGCACCTTCGCATTTGACTTAAGCTATGCCTCGTCGGTATTTGCTGATAATAATGCTCATTTAAATAATATAATGCCATTGGAGTTTTTNACTCTTGAAGGAAGTATCAGACTGACNNTNGATCTCATTCTAATTGGGATATTTGGAGGCTTATTCATTGTTCCACTCAATGCAATGGTACAATCCAGAACAAGCACTTCAGTTCGAGCACGAGTNATTNCAGCAAATAATATAATTAANGCNGCTTTTATGGTTGGCGGAAGCCTGCTTGGTATACTATTTCTGACAATCTTAGGTTGGAGTATCCTCGAATTTTTTATTGCTATCGCAGTCTTAAATATTCTGTTTATGGCCTATATTTTCTCAAAAGTGCCTGAATTTAAATCCAGCTTTCTCAATTGGGTATCAAAATCTGCACGAATAAGCAAACCAGATTAGGATGGGGGAAATGCAATTATCAACAAAAATTCTAGTCGGGATGAGTGCTGGCATAATTGTAGGTTTGTTATTTAACGCTTTAGGTGGGTCTGATCCGGCTGAATCAGTTCTAATTACTTGGATAGTCGAGAATATATTCGATGTTATTGGCAAAATTTTTGTTGTATCTCTTAAACTTCTTGTAGTGCCTTTAGTTTTCTTCTCCCTGGTTTGTGGATCCGCATCTATGGGAGAAGACATTAAAATGGGCCAAGTCGCTATAAAGACTATACTTCTCTATCTCCTCACGACAGCTATTGCAGTTTCAATCGCGCTTTTTGTAGCGAACATTGTAGATCCCGGAGTTGGCATAAATACAGGTACCATTGATAGCTTCGAAGTTAAAACCGCACCCTCAGTCAAGGAGGTGCTGATTGGTATTTTCCCCGATAATCCATTTAAGGCAATGGTTGATGGAAACATGTTGCAGATCATTGTTTTTGCAATATTAGTTGGCGTCGCGATTTTAAAAACAGGTGATCCTGGAAAAACGGTACTGCGAGGTTGCATTCTAATCAATGAAGTCATTATGAAGATGGTATTTATGCTAATTAATTTGGCGCCATATGGCGTTTTTTGCCTATTAGCTAAGTTATTTACTCGGGAAGGATTCTCCGCAATTGTAAATCTAGCAATTTATTTCAGTACCATTGTATTTGTTCTGAGCTTTCATGCAGCAGTCATCTACAGCGCTATACTTTATACCTTCACTGGATTAAATCCACTCAAGCTTTTTAAAAATATGCGCCCAGCAATGTTGTTTGCATTTAGCACGTCGTCAAGTAATGCGACCATACCGGTGACATTGACTGCAGCTAGGAATCGATTAGGCGCGGATAATTCAATTGCATCGTTTACCATCCCATTAGGAGCGACAGTAAATATGGATGGCACTGCTATTATGCAAGGTATAGCTACCGTGTTTATTGCACAGGCTTATGGTCTCGAGCTGTCTATGATTCAATACGTTTCTGTTGTCGCGACTGCTACGCTAGCATCTATAGGAACTGCTGGAGTTCCAGGCGTNGGATTGATCACTCTGGCTATGGTTCTTCAGCAAGTTGGTCTCCCAGTAGAAGGAATTGGATTAATCATTGGAGTGGACAGACTTCTTGATATGTTGCGAACAGTTGTAAATATCTCGGGAGATGGGATGGTAACAACAGTTGTCGCTAGCAGCGAAGACAGATTAGATAGAACTGTTTTCAACAGCTCGGAAGATTGAGCAAGNTATTATGCTACTTCCTATTTACCAAAAATTAATAATAGGAAGTTGTTGAAGTAGTTAACACCAACGGTGACGCTACTTCTTCTCTTTTTACAACACCACATAATATCTCCACTATTTCTAGTGCAAAATCGATCGCAGTGCCAGGTCCTTGACTCGTAATATAATGATCGTCAACCACAACTCTTGATTCAGCATCCAGCTCTCTGCATTTTAGTGAACTATGAAAATGTGGATGGCATGTTGCAATATGATTAGTCAGAAAGCCTTTATCACCTAAGACAGTGCAAGGTGATGCACAAATAGCCGCAATAACTTTTTTTTCTGCTATATGTTTAATTAAAATTTTGTCTAGAATTTTTGAATCAGCTAAATGCTTTGCGCCATCAATGCCTCCAGGCAAAACAACAGCATCCCACATTTCATTGATGGAATTTGAAATTACATCATCGGCTACTATTTTTACTCCTCTGGAAGCGGTAATCTCACGAGTATTTGAAGAAGCAACTGCAGAAACTAAAACATCAATTCCAGCTCTCCTAAGAATATCTACTACAGTCACAGACTCAATCTCTTCGCTACCATCTGCAATTGGCACTAAAACTCTTATTTTCATATCAATCTCCCGTTCGAATTTATAAAACATTCAGGTAGAATGCAGGATCTTTATAAAAATATTCAACATGACAACAATTTTGACATCGACATTTGCAAAATGTTCGTTTCAAGCTACGTTTTTAAAATTCTAGTTTTACTTCGGATAACTATAACTTTGAATAAATCAAGAATAGAAGTATTAATCGAAACAGACTTAAAAAGATATCTATCCTCGATTAGACGTGGAATTGAGAAAGAAAGTCTTCGTACTGATCGAAATGGCTTCATAGCTGAATCCGCGCATCCCTCGCAACTTGGCTCTCCTCTGACCCATAAAAATATTACGACTGACTTTTCAGAGGCATTGATTGAGCTAGTCACTGATTGTCATGAAAGTACCAGTGAAGTGATGCAACAACTCAATGATCTGCATAAAATTACGTATGCCTCTATTCAGAACGAGTTGCTTTGGCCTAATAGCATGCCTTGCATGCTACCAAAAGAGAGCAAGATAAAAATTGGTAATTATGGATCATCAAATATAGGAATGATGAAACAGATATAC
>PALW01000040.1 GCA_002710745.1 Porticoccaceae bacterium | reverse complement strand
TTAGCTCGCTATGAAAGTTAAATATTTAGAAATCAGTATCAAATACTAAAATGCTTTTTAAGGTTTTAATCAAGAGACCTAAAGACCGGGAAAAATTATGAANGAAAAAATNGGTGTTTTTTACGGNAGNACAACCTGCTATACCGAAATAGCNGCAGANAAGATTTGTGGTGAAATCAANTCNCTTANGAANTCTAAAAATNCNTNTCTANATAATNTAAGNNCAACCTCNGTNTCAAAAATGNATGANTANAAGTATTTNATTCTCGGNATACCNACTTGGGATTTCGGNGANCTCCAAGAGGATTGGGAAAATCAATGGGANGANCTNTCNNAGCTTAATCTAGAATCAAAATATGNNGCGATATTTGGTCTTGGTGATCAAGTTGGATANCCGGAATGGTTTCAAGATGCAATGGGTTANTTATGGCAAAAAATTANAAANCAGGGCGCTAATATGGCTGGANGTTGGCCNAATAAAAATTTTTCTTTTGCTCAATCTAAGGCGCTAAATCACGANAAGTCTGAGTTTGTTGGCCTACCACTCGATGATGAAAACCAATTTGATCAAACTGATATTTTAATAAAAGTGTGGACTAANAAAATTTTAGTTGAGTTNGGGATTCTAGATATTGAGTAAATATGCTCGTACAAAATGGCTCAAAAATACCCTTTACTCTCTAGCCTACGAAGACTTCTACTCGTCTTTAACGAACGCTTTGGAGGAAAGTAATTATGTATTTTTCGAGAAAAATAATTTAAAGAAAAGATGGGCTAATCTTCCAAANGATAAAAATCACTTTACTATCGGAGAAGTGGGTTTTGGAGCTGGAATTAATTTTTTAAATTGCTGTAATGAGTGGCTTAAAATGGATCTTGATAATAAAAGATTGACTTATTTCGCAGCAGAGCAGTCACCTTTGAGATTCAAAGATCTAAAGAAAGCTCAAGAAAAATGGACCTCCTTANATACTNTCAGTAAAGAATTTTTACTAAATTATCCGAAACTTTGTGGTGGCTTTAACTTCATTGAGCTTTGCAACGGGAAAATACAGCTATGCTTAATGATTGACGATGCTGAAATCGCCTTTGAGAAACTAATTCAGTCTAGAGCATCTGATAGTAAAGGACTTCCAAACATAGCAGTTGATGCTTGGTTCCTAGATGGATTTTCACCAAAACAAAACCCGAGCGCATGGTCAGAGAAATTAATGAATCAGATAAGTCGTTTGTCCTCAGTCGGCACAACATCATCGTCATATAGCGCCGCATCTGCTGTCCAAAACAGATTGCGAAGACACGGGTTCGATATCTCACTATGCGATGGTTTTGGTGCTAAGAGGGAGATGATCACAGCAAAATTTAAAGCGCACACTAATATTTCCTCGTCTCTGCCAAACTTGAAATGGTATATTCGAAAAAATAGTAATGCTAAACCCTCTGAAAATTTAATCGTTTTAGGAGGCGGCATAACAGGCTGCACAACGGCTGCTGCGCTAAAGAAACGCGGGTTTAATGTTTCAATTATTGATAGGCATGGCAAGGTTGGGAAGGAAGCCTCTTCAAATAGTAGAGCTGTTATATATCCGAAACTCTCTACTGAGTCTGGTTCCCTAGCAGAATTGAATTTAATGGCGTTAAAGCTCGCAACCAACTACTACCGGGAATTATGGGCAAACAATCTAGGAGAACAATGTGGGGTTTTGCTTTTGCCCACCAGCAACAAAGAAAGTGAGGAATTTTTTAAGCTACAAACAAAGCACCAATGTAATGATAAATTTTTCGAACTCGTCAACTTAAAAGAAATACAAAAAATATCTGGCATTAAGCTAGATATCACACACGGTCTGTTTTTCCCATATCTTGGTTGGCTATCCATCCCAGAGGTTTGCAAATTTCTTACGAAAAAATATGATATTCCTATAATTTCAAGGGACGTTCAGAAAATCTCTTTAGTTGAGAGCGACAATTCATGGAACATATTTGATGGGAACGACTTAGCTGTAGCAAATGCAAAAACATTAATTATTGCAAATTCTTATGAGGCTCAACATTTAAATCCAACATCATATTTGTCACTTCAAAAATTGAGAGGCCAGGTTACAGAATTTCGTTCTAATCAAGAAAGTGAACAACTGAACTGTGTCATTTGTGGAGATGGATATCTAACACCAAGTGTCAATGGCATTCATGCATGCGGAGCAACCTACAATCACAACAATTTTTCTGAATCTGTTAGCGAAATAGATCATCAGGCTAACTTTGAAAAAGTTATCAATACTGACTCAAACTTTAAGAATTTAATACATAATATCGATGTCGCTGATATTGGTGGTTGGGTTGGGTTCAGGGGGACCACTCGAGACTACTTACCTTTTGCAGGACCTGTGCCCAATTTTGATGAGATGAAAGAAAAATTTTCATATCTGCGACTTGACGCAAAAAAAATATCTAATGATATTGGTAGCTACTTCCCAAATCTCTATGTTAACTGCGGGATGGGATCCCGAGGATTGAGCTACGCACCTTTGTGTGCCGAGGTTATAGCAGCGGAAATCTCTGATCAAATCCCTTTCATTCCAAAGCAAATCCGTTTGGACATACATCCTGCAAGATTTATAATTAGAGACTTAAAAAAGAAACGAATTTAACTATTACATTACATAAAAGTGAAATGAGCTAACAATGAAATTGAGTTTCATCCTAATAACTACTTTTCTCGCCTTATGCATCGCCAGCTGCAGAGACACGCAAGATTTTCGAGTAAAAACTGAGGATCCAAGAATGAATACTTTTTTAAGAGAATGGGATGGGCCCTATCAAGGAGTACCAACTTTTGATGACCTTGATTTAAACGATCTTAAACCTGCATTGATATTGGCAATGGAGCAAACACAAAATGAGATAACACAAATAGCCAATCAAGATGAAACACCTTCATTCGAAAATACCATAATATCCTTAGAAAAAAGTGGCCAACTTTTAGACAGAATATTTTCCTATTACGGCGTACTTTCATCCAACCTGTCTACAGGTCAATTCAGAGACATTCAAAAAGAAATGGCACCTAAGATAAGTAAGTTTTATACCCAAATTAATCATAACGAGAATATTTTTAAACGAATAAAATATTTGTATGAGAATAAAGATTTACTAAAACTCGATAAAAAGCAGGAAAGATTGCTTACTCTGAAATACAAAAATCTTNTCAGAAATGGAGCGGAGTTGGATGAAGTAAATAAGGCTAGATATCAGGAAATNAATATGCGCTTATCTGAGCTACATACTCTTTTCAGTAACAATGTGCTGGCTGACGAAGAAAACTATTATTTATTGCTTGATGGGTCTCAACTCTCAGGACTTCCTAAATCTTTAATCGAATCCTACAAAATTGCCGCAGAGACACTAGGGTTTGAAGACAATTTTGCTGTGACAAATACTAGGTCTTCAATGGAACCATTTCTTAAGTTCTCTGAAGAGAGAGAGCTTAGGGAAAAGGTATGGCGTGACTATTATAGTCGAGGGGATAACAACGATGCTTTTGATAACAATCAAATTATTACAGAAATTTTGAAACTCCGACATAAAAGATCACAGTTATTAGGTTATGAAAACTATGCGTTATGGCGNCTAGAGAATCGTATGGCTAAAAACCCTGAAACTGCACTCGCTCTCCTTAAGGCTGTTTGGCCTTATGCAGTATCAAAAATACATGAAGAAGTAGATGATANGGAGAAGATTGCTAAACTAGCCAATAAAAATATCAAGATCAAACCATGGGACTATCGGTTTTATGCAGAGAAGGTTCGGCAACAAAAATACAATTTAAATTCTCAAGAAATTAAAAACTATCTCCAGATAGAGAATCTTATTCAGGCAATGTTTTTTGTTGCAAAAGAANTGTTTAATTTCAAATTTATTGAGGTTAAGAATAACACTGTCCCCGTTTTCCANCCCGATGTGAGAGTTTGGGAAGTAANAAATGCGATAAGTGATGAACATGTCGGTCTTTGGTATCTCGATCCTTTTGCAAGAAAAGGTAAGAGATCAGGAGCGTGGGCAACTACATATAGAAGCTACTCGTCACTGCTTAACCAAACAAGTGTACTAAGNTCAAACAACTCTAACTTTGTAAAAGGCTCAAAAGATCAGCCTAATTTGATTTCTTGGGATGATGCAACCACTTTTTTCCACGAATTTGGGCATGCGCTTCATTCATTATCATCAAATGTTCACTATCCAGGNTTGGGTGGCGGAGTAAGAGACTATACGGAATTCCAATCTCANCTGCTGGAAAGATGGTTATTGAGCGAACCAGTCGTCAATAACTTCCTCATNCATTATCNAACCNATGAACCGATACCTCAGGAGCTATTAAGAAGAATCAGAAATGCATCCAAATTTAATCAAGGTTTTTCAACTGGGGAATATCTGGCNAGCGCTATTGTTGACTTAGAATANCATATGACAGATCCAGAGGGACTGAATCCCCATGAATTCGAAATATCCGTNCTGAATAATTATCAAATGCCCAATGAAATTGTAATGAGGCATAGAAGTACTCACTTTGGACATATATTCTCAGGAGAAGGTTATTCCGCAGGATACTATGGATATATCTGGGCAGATGTCCTAACCTCAGATGCAGCCGAATACTTTGAGTCAGCTGAGGATGGATTGTTCAATAAAGATTTATCAAAAAAATTAGTTAGACACTTNTTTGCTCCAAGGAATTCGATAGATCCNAAAGAGGCGTATCTAAATTTCAGAGGTCAGGAACCAACTATCGATGCNTTAATGAGGGATAGAGGATTNAGCGAGGCAATCGATCAATAAAAGATTCAAAATCTTTGGATTTAGACCTAGCGTTCAGAGATACTAAACTCCAAACCCTCTTTAAACATATCCGAGCTTTTCGTTTTATCTCCAATTGCAGATAAAACATTCCCTAGCTTAAAAAATAGACTTGGTGATGGTTCTATATTAATNGCAGCAGAGTAGTAATCATGGCCTTTCCCCAATAATTTTGCTCCAACGCAAANGTCTCCNAAACAAGTCAGAAGTGCAANATTCTCAGGTTTCTTTATCAACCATTTTTCAACAACTGATAATATTTTTTCTGGTGATGAAGAGTTTAATGAGCCTAGGCGCCTTACAAGCTCGTCATTCCAACTTTTTTCGATACTTTTTATCATTAAGGAACTCAATTTTCCTGTATCATCAATTTGCTTTAGGAGGTCAAAATAGCTTGCGATAATAGCGGGATTATTTTGAATGTGCTTTGGCATTGTCTCCCAAACATCATCTGCCTTCTCTCTGTTATCCTTAACTTTTAAGTTTGACTCCACACGGAAGCTCTTCAATAAATTTTCATAAGTTTCCAGCTCTAATGACTCAAAAGATGAATCTACCAAAGCACGATTCTTTTTGATGTGAGGAAGCAGCCTTTGCAGCGCTGTCCAATCCTCTGTTATGTAATAACAATCAACAAGTATTTTTATATTTCCAGTATCTTTCGGTAACTTGGTCAATAAATCCATTGAAATTTGAATAGCCTCTTGAAACCTTTCTTCTCTAAGCAAGAGTTCTGAACGAATTTTTTCCACTAATGTACTTGCATTTGGATCTGATTTTTTTAATAAAGCAAGGCTTTGATATGCACGATCATAATCATCAATCTCAGCAGCTGCTTTTGCAGCATAAATATAATTAACGGAGGGCATTAATGAGTTTGAAGCCGATCTTTCAAGTGAAGTTAAGGAATTTTTCCAATCGTAATCTGAAAAATAAATTAAACCTTTAATGGTATCTAAGAGGTTTTTACGTTTTTTCCTACTAATCAGCCAAGACTTAAAACCACTGCCACCTAATATCCAAGATATCAAAACAAGGATACCGATGACAAAACTTACTGATAATAAATAGATTATCAAAGCCATCCAAATTGTCATCTCGAAAGAGATACTCTTTGTACTTATAAGCAAGTAAGTTTGCTCTTTTTGCAGTAAAAATCCGATTGTTGCGCCAATTAGCAAAGCACAAGCTACTAAAATTAGAGGTCTTCTCATGCTTTTTATTCGCTCACTTGGTAGTCACTATTTTGATCAGACACTGAATTCAGGAGTTCCTCATTTCTTGCAGAAATATAAGAACTTAATAATTCCGACGAATAGCCTATCTTTGGCAATGTCTGCTCAATAGAAAGCAAGGAAATTTGCTGTATTCGTTGAAGAAGATTGCTTGATTTAGGATTCATATGAAAATAATTTTTTAAATCAGTAACAATTTTTTTTAGACTCAATTCAAAAAGATCTTTCTCCTCTCTCATGACAGAATATATTGCTTGTTGAAAATGCAAGTCAATGTTGTTTCGAACAACTGATAAATCATGTTCTGTAATCAAGGGTCGTATATCTGAATCGAATCGTCGCACTTTGATCGCGTCTCCTAACTTCTCACCAAAGTTACTAAAAAATTCCCTTAGACTGAGTTGCTCTTTATCCTCCAAATTTTCTACCTCTTCGTGCTTGTCGCTATTTGCGGTATCTTTCTGCGTTGACAAAGGATTTAAGATGCTCAAGTTGTTGACTTCTTCAGATATGGCATTTAATTCAAAGATAATACCCTGAACATCAATTTTGTTTAGCATTCTCAGCGATGCAATCTCTTTTGATAGTGTATTCCGAATATGAGCCAGATTAACGTCGTCAAACTTTAGTAAAAGTTTGTCAGTTTCAAGTAACAATGCGATTGCACTTTCTGAAGACCTTTCTATAAGTAGGCGCTGAGTTGCCAATCTCGACAAGTACAAAGCTTCCGCCAATATCCACTCATCTTTTGGATTAATACCCATCTGAATGAGTCGTGATCCCTGATTTAAAACTTTTCGCTCAAGATCTAAATTTTTACTCCTGAGTTTATCCATCTCAGCTAAACTGGCTCGAGCCTGGCTATCCATTTCATCTGCTCGTTGAGCAAGACGATTAATATCCTCATTAATCAATAGCTCAAATTTATTTGTTAAATCTTTTTGCGCATTACTTTTATCATAAACCCAAAAAGAAAATCCAATGATTAAAAACGAGAGTACGCTCATTCCTACAATCAAATAAGGCTTCAAACCCGAAAAAAATGACGTTGGCTTTTCAGAATAAATCAAATTGTCTTCAGACAAATTTTTATCCTTTATTTCACTCGATGTCGTGTCTTGCGATAATTCATTTTCATTATCTTTATTTTTATTCTGATCGCTCAAAAAATACTCCAGAAGATATAAAACATCAAAAGTAGATTAACGAAAAATTTCAGAGAAGGCTAATTCCATGCTTTCAACTAAGGAAGTGTTTGCAACTTTTATTGACTTGTAACCAAGTTCTTCGCCAATTTTTGCGAGCCTGCGACTTGATACTAATAATGTTAACTTGCTCCAATCCTGCTTGCTACAAATGGCATTTAAATTACCTAATGATGACAACACTTGTGCACTAAAGACTACAAGACAATCAACATCCTTCATTTTTTGTCGTGCCTGAGCAAGATAGCTCTTGTTAATCTTCCGCTGATAGATATCGCAATAGTCAACACTTTTAGCTTTTAGTAGAAGAGAATCTCGTAAAATTTCAGATCCCTGCCCTCCTCTAAAAATAAGTATTCGATCGCCCGATACCTTTTTAAGCTGAGGCAACTCTAATAATCCTTCTGAACTGAAATTAGTTTGTGGATAAATAACATTATCCACCCTCTCACACAAAAGTTTTGCTGATACCTTCCCAACCGCAAAATATGAAACCTCAAGAGGCAGAGTAAGTTTCATATTATCCAAGTATTCGAAAGTGAACTTTACTGCGTTTGGGCTAACAAAGATCGCTAATTTATATTTGTCGAGATTATTAAAAGCACTAGTGACCGCTTTAGAACAAAAATTTGACTCTGTCTCAATGATAGGAAAGTAAGTCAAAATGGCGCTGCTATCTCGCAAGTACTCCAATAAATCGTCCTCACCCCTACGACTTTTTAGAACCAATATTTTTTTATTCTCTAGCACTTGTATTGTCACTAATATTTTCTAATATTTCCAAGGCTCCCATTTTAAT
Source organism: Porticoccaceae bacterium (assembly GCA_002710745.1). Taxonomy (GTDB): domain Bacteria; phylum Pseudomonadota; class Gammaproteobacteria; order Pseudomonadales; family Porticoccaceae; genus AAA300-D14. The sequence goes on along the minus strand of PALW01000040.1, from coordinate 10,306 downwards.
TAAATTCTCAGACAATTTCTTACTCAAACCTTGAGCATCAGAATATGGAGCAATAACTTCGGACCGCAGAGTTGATTGTCCATCACATGACGCCACCAGTCCCTCGCACTTGATCATCTTGCCTTCATTATACAAGTGGGCATAACATGCAATTGGAAGAGAGCATCCGCCATCAAAAAAAGATAAAAACTTTTTTTCAACTTCTACACATGTAGCTGAAAACTCATGATTTAACTTACTAATCATCCTTATTAGATTGATGTCATCTTTTCTGCACTCGATGCCCAAAGCGCCTTGCCCTGCCGATGGCAGACAAATTTCATGAGGTATTCTTTGCGATATTCTCTTGTCAAATCCTAATCGCGTAAGGCCAGCTGTCGCTAAAATAATTGCATCAAACAAACCCGCATCCAACTTTTCGAGTCGCGTGTTAACATTTCCTCTCAGTACTTTAATTTTAACTCCCGGAAACCGAGACAAAAGCTGAGATTGTCTTCGAACACTCGATGTACCAATGACAGCCTCGGGAGGCAAAAGCTCAAGTGCATCATAATTATTGGAGATGAATGCATCAGATGGATCATGCCGCTCTAGGACGGCAGCAAGTAGAAATTCATCAGCAAGTATTGGAGGTAAGTCTTTTATAGAATGGACCGCTATATCTGCCTCATCATTCTTTAATGCAGCCTCTAACTCTTTAATAAAAAGCCCTTTCCCGCCAATTTTAGATAATGAGGTCTCCAGAAACCGATCTCCTTTTGTTGAAAACCCTTTTATCTCTATGTTTGTGTGAGGGAATATTGATATCAATTTTGATTTGACAAATTCTGCCTGCCATAACGCCAATGGACTCTCGCGAGAAGCGATTCGTATTTTTTTGATCAATTAAACTACCCTATCCATCTGTTTTAATATGCAACAATGTATCAGTTTTTTACTTCATCTGAATAGCGAAAATTCATTACTGATGTCCTAAAATAAAAATTTTTCAAAAAGATTGAAGGCATTGATGCAATCAAAATCAATTCAGCATAAGATTCGTTGACGAATGTGCGAATATAGCCTGGAATAAAGAATGAAAGAAACAAAGCTCAAACCTAAAAACATCAATCAAAGTTGGGGAGGAAGATTCTCTTNAGAGACTAGTGATCTTGTTAANCAATTCACCGCTTCNGTAGATTTTGATCAAAGNTTAGCTGAAAAAGATATNGAATGTTCTCNNGCTCANANNTCAATGCTGCAAAAAATTGGTGTTCTTACGAGTGATGAAAGAGAACTTATTCAAAAAAGTCTCCGAGAAATCGCAACATCTATTAGTCAAGGTAGCTTTGAATGGAGTGATGATCTTGAAGATGTACATATGAATATTGAGGCTGCATTAACCGCTAAAATTGGTGATGTTGGGAAAAAACTACANACTGGACGATCTAGAAATGATCAGGTAGCAACTGACGTTAGATTGTGGCTTAAAGATCAGATCGACGATATAAGCGTCATAATACTGGGTGTACAAAAAAATATTGTTGAATTAGCCCTCGCTGAACACGATACCGTAATGCCTGGTTTTACTCATCTGCAAGTCGCTCAACCAATAACTTTTGGTCATCATATGCTTGCTTGGAATCAAATGTTGAANCGAGATTATGAACGCTTATTAGATTGTCGAAAGCGTGTTGACTGCAATCCTCTTGGATCTGCAGCTNTAGCGGGAACTGGATTTGATATTGATCGTCTACATACGACTCATCTGCTAGGCTTTTCAAAAACAAGTGAAAATTCTCTTGATGCAGTGAGTGACAGAGACTTTGTTATTGAGTTTTGCGCATTTGCTAGCACCTGCATGATGCATCTATCTCGAATGTCNGAAGAATTGATAATCTGGGCATCATCTCAGTTTAACTTTATCAATTTGAGTGACGCATTTTGTACTGGATCATCAATAATGCCTCAAAAAAAGAATCCAGACATCCCTGAACTAATTAGAGGTAAAACTGGGCGAGTTTTTGGACAATTAATGTCTTTGTTAACTCTAATGAAAGGTCAACCTCTGGCATANAACAGAGATAATCAAGAAGACAAGGAGCCACTTTTCGATTCTGTTGATACTTTAATAAATTGTTTGACGATCTTTAAAGACATGGTCCCCAATATTCAAGTAAACAGAGAAAGTATGCTTAAGTCAGCAAAAAGTGGATATTCAACTGCAACGGATCTTGCCGATTATCTAGTAAAAAAATCAGTTCCTTTTAGGGATGCCCACAAAATAGTCGGGGAAATAGTTAATCATGCTGTCAAAAGTGAATGTGAATTAGTTGAGATTAACCTCGAGATCATGAAAACCTTCTCCGATGTCATTTCAGATGACATTTATAATGTATTGACAGTTGAAGGTTCTGTTCAATCAAGGAGTCATCTGGGTGGCACTGCTCCCAAAGAAGTTTCCAGGGCGGCAAAACATGAGCTTGAATCTATCAAGATATTAAATACTAAAAAATAAAATCNAAATGCTCNCCACCTTGAGATAAAAATAACTGTGACAAAAAATCTGAAAGAGATTCTTTTGTAACAGTATTTTGCCAAACGTGAACTGACCCATCTGTTTTTAGATCAAAGTGAAAACCTCCAGATTTTGCAGCTACCCATATTTCGCGAACAGCGGGCTGTCGAGAGAGAATGATTTGCGAAGCGTTGACTTCAAACGTGAGGGTCAACATACCATTTGAATTTTCATAATCAATATCAAAACTACTAGCTTCAACGGTCTCTTCAATAGCGAAAAGAACGTCATCAACTAACGCATGGAAATCAGCTTCATTCATAATTAAAAGACAGCTTTCATTGGGCAAAAAGGTTTAAAAATTTAGTTATTAATTGTAAGTGTCGTTATACTTACGTTTCAAGAATTTTTGGACGTAAAGTGATGTCAAAGAAATTTTTTTATTGCGTTCTAGTGATTCTATTTGCGATTTCATCNGGTTGCGGGAATGTTGGAGAATTGTATCTACCTGAAGAAACTAATACACCCTACGTTTCAATAAAAACCACTGAGCAGTAATGAGTAATATCTTTGAAATGAAAAACAAAGAACTGTTTTTTGATGGAGTCGAACTATCAAAAGTCGCGAAAACATTCGGAACGCCATGTTATGTATACAGCAAGAACCTTATCGAAAAAAACTTTAATGGCTACAGAGAATATTTAAGTTCTGAGCATAGTCTTATTTGTTATGCTGTAAAAGCGAACCCAAATGTTGCAATACTTCAAATATTAGCGAAGATTGGATCTGGTTTTGATGTCACATCTCAAGGTGAACTGAATCGAGTACTTTATGCAGGGGGAGACCCTAAAAAGATCATTTTTTCTGGTGTAGGTAAGTCTGAATCAGATATAAAAAAAGGACTCGAGGCCAAGATAAAGTGCTTCAATGTAGAGTCAAAATATGAGTTATTACTCATTAACCGTATAGCAGAAACAAAAAACATAAAAGCGTCGATCTCAATCAGAGTGAATCCAAATGTTGATGCTAATACGCATCCATACATAGCAACCGGATTAAAGAATGATAAGTTTGGTGTTGATATGCGTGAGGCGCATGGCATATTTAAGTTGGCCTCAGAACTCAGCAACATTGAAATTATGGGTATCGCTTGTCATATAGGCTCCCAAATATACGATATAGCACCATTTAGAGAGTCCTTGCAGATCCTAATGCATTTTGTTGATAAATTAAAACTAGATAATATTCATTTGTCTCATATAGANATTGGTGGAGGTTTGGGGACTTTAAAGGAGGATACAANCCAGACTANTATNAAAGAATTCTCGAAGACAATCATGAATGATTGTAGTGGCAGNNCTGAAAAAATTATCATAGAACCTGGACGGTCAATAGTTGGCAATGCTGGCNTGCTNNTAATGAAGACNGAGTATNTTAAAACTAATGGTGAGAAAAACTTTGCAATTGTTGATGCTGGAATGAACGACTATNTAAGACCTGCCTTATATCAAGCAGAAATGGAGATAAAGTCAGTCTCACCNANCTCTGCNCAANNAAAGATNTACGACATTGTGGGGCCAGTTTGCGAGAGCGGTGACTTTCTGGGTAAAGACAGAAAGCTACCAATAGAAACAGGTGATCTGCTTTGCCTATGTGATGCGGGAGCATATGGATTCACAATGAGTTCGAACTACAATAGTCGATGTAGACCGACAGAAATTCTTATTGTTGATGAATCTTTGCATGTCATAAGAGAGAGAGAGACATTTGAAGACTTAATTAAAAATGAAAAACTAATCGAGTATATAAATTAAAAAATGCACTTAAAATTCACTAAAATGAACGGTATTGGTAATGATTTCGTGGTGATTGATACGATTAATCAACACATAAATATTACTAAAAACATTGTTAAACGAATAGCTGACAGACATAGGGGAGTTGGCTGTGATCAGTTGCTCATTATCGAGCCTCCTAAAGAGGGCCACGTTGACTTCAACTACAGAATTTTCAACAGTGATGGTATAGAGGCCAGTCAATGTGGAAATGGTGCAAGATGCATTGCAAAGTTTATTTATGATCAAGGCCTCTCAGGAAAGAGGAAGCTTCTGGTTAGCTCAATTGGCGGAATGTTACATATAGATTTGACTGATAAAAATATGGTAGGGGTTGAAATGGAACCGCCTTCGTTTGATCCAAAAAAGATACCATTCAAAACCGAAAAAAAAGAAAAATCATATAAGCTTGAAATTATGAGCAGAATGATTGAATTTGTTCCGGTTACCGTCGGCAACCCCCATGCCATAATATTTGAAAGAGATATTCGTAAAATCAATATAAGACAAATAGGGCGTAACTTTCAAAAACATGATAGCTTCCCAAATCAGGTGAATGTTAATTTTGCTCAGATAGTTAACAAAGATTTAATTAAATTACGTGTTTTTGAGAGGGGATCAGGGGAAACAGAATCCTGTGGATCTGGAGCGTGTGCAACTGCTGCAACAGCTATTCGGGATGGGTTAGTAAATTCTTCTGTGACAGTTCAGCAAAAAGGCGGCCGTCTCAAAATTATATGGCCTAATAAAAGTGATCGAATTAAGATGATCGGAGAAGCAAAAACAGTTTTTCAAGGAATCATGAATATATGAGAAACAAAATAGATGATGCAGTTGATATCAAAGACGTTAGGTCGTTTTTAAGAAACCACCCAGATTTTTTTGATAATAATTCAGATATTTTAGAAACTATGGTAATTCATCATAAAACAGATGGTGCTGTTTCAATCGTAGAGAGGCATCTACAAAAACTTCAAGAAAAAAATAAACTCTTAAATGAAAAGCTCAATCACCTCATCGAAAATGCTGACCAAAATCAGAATATTTTTGAATCGGTGATGACATTTAGTTTAAAAATGCTAAACGCACATGACCTAAAAAGCTTTCTTGATGTACTCAGCAATTCTTTCAAAAATGATTTTAAACTTGAGTTTTACTCACTCATTTTATTTAACGAAAGTCGATCAGTTGATCATCCAATTGTAGCTTCAACGTCGAGGATAGAATTTGAGGAAAAGATACCAAGATTGATGAGCTTTAACGAACCGATTGGCGGCCAATTTTCATCAGAGGATTTTCACACACTTTTTAATCAATCCGATCAGATCGATAATTCGGTCGCAATATGCAAGATCGGCAGGGAAGTTCATTTAGGATTCTTAGCAATCGGAAGCACTGACCCTAATCTATATCATGAGAGCGATTCGAGGTACTTCTTATCGCATCTGTCTAATTTGATTTCTCAGTCATTAGTAAAATTTAATAAAAATGTTTTGTGACATATTAGTCAATCTAGATTAATCCAGATAACAACTCAATTTAACTATCTTTTCTTTTTGTTTCGATACCTTTTATTTTTATTAGTGAATTTTCCCTTGTATTCCTTTGCCATCTTCACTGCACTTGCGGACGGACGCTTTGACGAGTAGATATAGTTTGCATCTGAAATACTCTCCTTCCCTGAGTTTATATCTTTTAGAATCAGATTGATTTTCCGCTGTCTGACGCAAACCTCTCTGAGAACAACGCTTACTTTGTCCCCTATAAAAAACTGTCTTTTCTTAGACTCTCCCACTAAACAATGACGAATTTCGTCGAAAATATAATAGTCTCCATCGATACTCGAAATATGAATTAAACCCTCGATAAAAACATCTTCTAGTAAAACAAAAAGGCCAAAACCAGTTACGGAGCTGATAACGCCGTCAAATTCCTCGCCAACTCTATGACTCAAATATTCGCACTTCAGCCAAGATTCAGCGCTTCTCGTCGCATCCTCAGCTCGCCGCTCAGTCATACTTACCTGTTGACCGATCATGTCAAGCTGCTCATATTCATAAGGATATTGTTCGTACTTCTTGTTTTTTTGCCTAATAAGCGCCTTGATTCCTCTATGAATTATCAAGTCCGAATATCTTCTAATGGGTGAGGTAAAATGAGTATAAGATTCATAAGCAAGTCCAAAATGGCCATCATTCTTGGGATTATAATTGGCTTGAGCCATAGACCTCAAAAGAACTGACTGAATTATTCTCTCTTCATCTCTACCTTTTACTAATTTTAAGATTTCTTGATAATCTGAGGGTTTAACGTCCCCATCTAATTTAATATCAATATTAAAACCTGAAAGAAACTTGCTGAGATTTGTCATCTTATCAAACGTTGGTTTTTTATGAACTCGATACAGTAGTGGCATTTCTGCGCGTTCTAGGTAGTCTGCAGCACACAAATTAGCACAGAGCATGCACTCCTCAATAATTTTGTGTGCCACATTTCGCTCTGCTGGAATTATTTTAGATATCTTTTTTTCTTTTGTGAAAAGTATTTTTGTATCCTGAGTTTCAAATGAAATCGCTCCTCTGTTGTCTCTGATCAATTCCAAAAGCTTGAACACTTCATATAGATTTTTAACTAATCTCGCCGCGCCTGGTTCAAATGTACTCTGCTCGGCGCGCATTGATTTATCTATGTCAATATTTCTTATAAATCTCGCAACTTGCGTGTACGTTTTCCTGGATTGCGAAATAATAACAGCCTCATAAAACTGATAACTTTCAATATCACCACTGGAATTTATTAACATTTCACAAACAACTGTTAATTTATCTTCGTTCGGATTTAGTGAACATAATCCATTAGAAAGTTTTTCAGGTAACATCGGTATAACGCTATTTGGAAAGTATACTGAGTTCCCTCTTTTAAGCGCTTCTTTGTCCAGATACGAATCAGCTTTAATGTATTCAGATACATCGGCAATCGCAACATATAATCTATAGAAACCGTTATCAACAGGTTCACAGTAGACTGCATCATCGAAATCTTTTGCATCTTCTCCATCGATTGTTACGAAATATTTGTCCCGTAAATCAACTCTTTTCTCGTCAATGGATACTTTTGTTGAAATTCTGTTAACTTCCGCTACTGCCTTATCGTCCCACTTAAAAGGAATAGAGTAGTCTCGTATAGCAATTTTGGTTTCTATACCAGGACTATGAAAATCTCCTAGAACTTCTGTAATATGACCGGAAGCTAAATTCTTAATGGTAGGTACCTTGGTGATTCGAACACAGACTATCTGTCCTTCTAAAGCGTTACCAATATCTGACTTTTCAACTATGATGTCTTGACTTATTCTAGGATTTTCAGGGATAACGAAAAAAGATGAATTTTCTTTGGATAATTTACCAATTAGCTCCAAAGATTTTCTTCGAACTACGCTTACAATTTTTCCTTCTAGTTTAGCCGTTTTCGCGCGTTTTTTCGCTTTAATGAGCACTTCATCGCCATCAAAAACCTGTCTCATTTGAATAGGTGATAGATAAATATCGTCGGCATCACCGTCCAAGCGTCCAACGAATCCAAAGCCCTCTGGATTACCGATTACTATTCCTGAAATTAATTCATCTTGTTTCAATACTATTTTGCCTTTTTTGTTTTTATTCTTTTAATTTTCTGTTGTTAATTTTAATGTCCTCTAAAACCTTGGCTGACTTGAAGCAAAATCGATATATGCATTTTTCGTAATAGGATGAAATTTTAGCAAGAAGGCAAAAAGACAAATAAATAAGAGAAGGTTGGATTTATCCAGTACCGCTAATATTAAACCTATTTTACGATAACGATGGGACAGCGGTGCGATGATACCTCGCACTCGTAAATCGATCTGAAAGAAATGGCCTGAGCTTTCAAGAGTCTTGCTCAGATACTGCAATGCTAGCTTTTTAATTGAGTTTTTCTTTGATCCGAGCTGATTTGCCTGATCTCTCGCGCAAATAATAGAGTTTCGCTCGCCTTACAGCACCTCTACGCTTTACTTCTATGCTATCCAAAAGCGGACTATATGTTTGAAATGTTCGCTCTACTCCAATACCGTTCGATATTTTCCTCACTGTAAATGCTGAATTGAGCTGTCTATTTCTCTTAGCAAGAACAACACCCTCAAACGCTTGAAGTCTTTCCCTAGAGCCTTCCTTTACTTTAACTTGAACAACAACAGTGTCACCGGGACCAAAGTCAGGAACTTCCTTTGTCATTTGCTCTTTTTCGAGTTCCGCTATTATCGATTTTTTATTTGTCATTATCTTATTTTCCACTAACCGCTGTTCTAAGGGACGCTATTGTATCAACTAATCTCCAAATTTAAATACTTGTAGCAAACTTTATTAAAATCCTGGCGTAATTTTCTTCTTACTCCCCTCTTTACTTAGTAAATCAGGTCGTTTTTCTTTTGTTTTCTGTATTGCCTGTTGATCACGCCAAGTTTTTATTTGACTATGATTCCCCGACAAAAGTACCTCAGGCACCTTTATACCGTCAAAAATCTCTGGTCGAGTGTAATTTGGAAAATCAAAGATATCATCAGAAAATGAATCTTGGTTCTTAGACTGCGGATTTCCTAGAACTCCAGGTTTATATCTAACTAATGAATCAAGAATTACCATAGCCGGTAATTCACCGCCACTGACTATATAATCTCCTATAGAAAGTTCTTCATCAACTTGTGTTTGGATAATTCGTTCATCGATTCCTTCATATCTTCCTGCAATAAAAATAAAGTTTTTGTCGTCAGCCATGGATTTAATCTTCGATTGAGTAACCAAAGCTCCTTGAGGTGACAAATACACGACTTTTAAGCTGTCATCAATCCAATCTCTAGCCTTACATATCGCATTTTTTAATGGCTCAGGTGACATAATCATACCTGGCCCCCCACCAAAGGGGCGATCATCAACTGATTTATGTTTTTTGTCTGTGTAGTCTCTAGGATTAAAGAACTTTAATTCAATAATGTTCTGCTTAAACGCACGAGAAGTTACACCAAAACTCGTCAAAGCCTCAAACATTTCCGGGAAAAGAGTAACAATACCAATTTTCATGCTAGTCTAGTAATCATTATATCTGAAATCAAAATTCTGGATCCCAATCGACCTCTATAAATCCTTCCTTTATATTAACACCAACTAAAAATTCGTTAGCACAAGATATAACACGCTTTCTGGTATCAATACTCTCCCTATTTCCTTTCACAACCATGACATCATTAGATCCGGTCTCTATAATCGATTCGACAATACCCAACATTTGCTCACAGCCGTTATAGAAAGTTTTTACTTTAAGACCTTTGAGTTGGTGCCAATAAAATTCATCTTCACTTAACTCAAGCATGCATTTTTCATGTATTTGGATTTGTTTATTTACAAAATAGATAGCCGAGTCACGATCATCTATCCCTTCTATTTTGGCGATAAAACGGTCGCTGTGCTTTGAATAAGTTTGAAAGCAAAAAGGCTCGTTCTCTTTTGAACCTTTAATCGAAAGTGAGTCAAAACTAAATAGGTCTGCTGGTTTTTCAGTAAATGAAGTCACGGTGATCCAGCCTTGAACACCATGGACTTTTCCGAACTGTCCAATGCTTATTTGCTTTTCGGGGGACTCAGTCATACGGGCTGACGTGATATTTCTCTACGCTACTTTTTTAGTAGCCTCTTTAACGAGAGACGATACTCTTTCGCTCAGTTGCGCGCCTTGCCCTTGCCAATGTTCGATACGCTCAATATCTACCCTTAACCTCTCTTCTGCACCTCTCGCGATAGGATTAAAAAATCCCACCCTCTCTATGTAGCGAGAGTTCCTTGCACGACGCGAGTCAGCAACTGTAAGATGATAGAAAGGTCGTTTTTTTGAACCACCTCTGGACAATCTAATCGTTAACATTAATTGTTCCTTCTCTGTTTTAACGAAACAAGCAGTATTA
>PALW01000039.1 GCA_002710745.1 Porticoccaceae bacterium | reverse complement strand
ACCACTTGATACTTTTACCAATTCAAATCCTTTATCTCTGCAATCAGTAGTTATTTCATCAAGCGCTGCCCTGATTTCATCTCTATGAGGTCTTTCTTTTTCATCAAATAGCTTTTCCAAATGACTAACATCCATCGGCTTATCTGAGACCATTATTGCTGCTTCCAAAATCTGTCTTAAAAAATCAGAATTCATTTTTTTTCAACCTCAAGTGTATTGAACCAAACAATTCATTTTGCACTATGTCAACAAGGCGTTCCTTTAGAAGCTCCATAATAGCGAGGAATGTTACAACAACGCCGATTTTCCCCTCCTCTATTGAAAATAGCTGATTAAATACCACAAACTCACCATTACTTATTCTCTCTAATACATCACTCATCCTTTCTCTGGTAGACAATGTTTCAAATTGAATTTGATGAGACTCAAACATCTCTGCACGTGCCATCAAATCGGCAAAGGCTACTATTAAGTCATTCATTTCCACATTTACATAACCCGGCTCTGGTTTGCTAGTCTCTGAAAATATCTTCGCTGGGTGTGTGTCTCTTTCCAATCTTGGTAATTGATCAAGATCATCAGCCGCTAACTTAAATCTCTCATAATCCTGCAGTCTCCTGATTAACTCGGCTCTCGGATCTTCCTCATCTACCTCCTCATCTCTCTTTGGCAACAACATGCGTGACTTGATCTCAGTCAACATGGCAGCCATCACCAAATAGTCCGAGGCCACCTCAAGCTGAATTGTTTTCATCAAGTCAATGTAACCCATATATTGNTTGGAGATTTCTGCGACATCAATCTCGAGAATATTTAGATTNTGCCTTCGGATTAAATACAAAAGAAGGTCTAAAGGCCCCTCGAAGGCCTCCAGAATGATTTCTAACGCGTCTGGAGGTATGTATAAATCCGTAGGTATCGTTGTCAGGTTTTTACCTTGTACAACAGCAAAAGGCATCTCCTCTTGTGCNGGGCTAAAAGGTTTTTTTTTGCTTAAATTTTCTTTCAGTTCAATCATCTTTCCATTCACGGCTATTTGGATAAATCAAAAGTCATAACAATATCAATTCCAAATGAATCCAACTGATAATTCCTGCAGTTCCAGAGCCGATATTATTACATAAATTTTTGTATCATAGAGAATATTGATACACTCGCANCCGGTCTAATGTGAGCAATAACGATGGAATCTAGCGAGAACAAAGACAGTCAAATATTATCTGAATTTACTCAAAAAAAGCCTGGNGCCGCTTTTAAAGAGTTGTTAGTAAATATAATTATTCCAATAATGATTTTAACAAACCTGAGCAGCGAAGATAGATTAGGTATAAAACTAGCCCTCTTTTTAGCATTTCTACTACCATTAATTTATGGCTTAAATGACTATATCAAAAACAAAAACACTAACTTTTTTTCCATACTTGGGATAATCAGTGTATCACTATCGGGCGGCCTAGCTCTTTTAGAAGCAGATGCGATTTATATTGCTATAAAAGAGGCGTCTATTCCCTTGATATTTGCTTGCGCAATTTTATACTCATTGCACGGGGAAAAGTCTCTTATTCATTATTTCATTGAAAATCCAACCCTTGTAAATGTAAAAAAAGTATTGTCGTCTCTCGAAGCAGCCAATAACTTCAAAAGCTACAATAAACTGTTAANAAAAGGCACCGTTGTATTTGCGCTCTCTTTTCTACTATCAGCTTTACTAAATTTTTTANTAGCAATTTTTGTCTTGACTGGAGAACCAGGCACTGAGGAGTTTAATTATCAACTCGCAAAAATGTTAGCTTTGAGCTTTCCAGTNAATGCTTTACCGCCTATGATAATCAATATTGTGAATATAATTGTCGTATGTAGAGGCATGAAAAAACTGACAGGTTTAAATTTAGAAGAAATATTTAATCAGAAAGGTTGAGCGGATATGTGGTACGCGTTTATTTGTGAGGATGTCGAAAACAGCCTCTCAAAAAGAAAAAAAGTNAGAGCCGATCATTTGAAAAGAGTTGAAGTATTAAAAAATCAAGGAAGAATTCTTATTGCGGGCCCCAATCCTAAAATAGATTCTGAGGATCCTGGAATTGCCGGGTTCAGTGGCAGCTTGATTGTGGCTGAATTCGAAAATATAGAAGAAGCNGAGATATGGATAAAANATGATCCTTATAACTTGCATGGTGTTTTCAAATCAGTGANAACAAAACCATTCAAACTCATATTNCCATAATAAAATATTANNGAAGATTCCTGCNTATAATCATCAAAGAAAGAGAAAAAAATGANATTAATCAAGTACTTTTCCATAGCATGCACACTATTATTCAGCCAAATAATTCTTGGTCAAGAGACTATCNAGAATGAAATACAAATAATNAATATTGAAAAGCCTATAGATGAAATANTCGAAAAGGAAGATNAAGAGATCAAGATGCCTGNATTGCCGGNTACTGAAGCTGAAGGAGCGATTCGGTTTGTGTCAGATGAATTTTATGTGCCATTAAGGAGAACACCCTGCCCGGATTGCACCATTGTTCATAGAGGACTTAAATCTGGAACTGAAATAAAACTGCTCATAACTGAAAATGATTGGGGTTTCGTCAAAATTGCAAATGGACAGGTAGGATGGATGGAGAAACAATTTATAGTCGAATCCCCATCATCAAAAAATCAACTGGAAGTTAGTCTCAACGCGCTGAAAGAGTCTGAAGATAGGGTTAGGGTTCTCACCGAAAAAACATCAGAATTGGAAGAGAATATAATTAATATAAAAAATAAACTATTGAATAATTCATTGACCGAAAATGTATCATCAAATGAAGCAATGAGTCTATTAGATATCTCATCTGAATCAGTAGCCTTGCTCAGTCAAAATAAAGAACTCATTCAAAAGAATCAGGAATTACGAAATGAAAACGATATTTTGAAGGTAGAGCTTGACGTCCAAAAAAACGATAACCGGTATAAAACATTTTTATACGGAGGAATTACCGTGTTTTTGGGTGCTCTATTGTCAATATTGATCCCAAAACTCAAAGGACGTAAGAGGCTATCTGAGTGGGGTTAAATTATACTTTGAAGAGTAGAGATATTTAGAATGACATTAAAAAACTATTTTTTCCTCTTGGTTTTTCTTATTTGGAATAATTTCTGCTTGGCGCAAAATGGAAGCCAACCGCCCCTTGTAGAATTAAAAACGGACATTGGAACTATTACACTAGAATTGAACATTGACAGAGCCCCAATCACCGTTAACAACTTTTTAGAACACGTAAGTAATTATCATTATGATGGAGTCATATTTCATAGAGTAATTAAAAACTTTATGATCCAATCAGGTGGATTTACATTCGATTTGACTCCTAAAGATACTGATCGAAACCCCATAGAAAACGAATCAAAAAACGGATTATCAAATAAACGTGGTTCAATAGCGATGGCTAGAACAGGAGATCCTAACTCTGGCAAAGCACAGTTTTTTATCAATCATAAAGATAATATCTTCTTAGATGGAACGGACGATAAATGGGGATATGCGGTTTTTGGTAAGGTAAAATTTGGAATGTCAGTTGTCGATAAAATTGCTGAAATGAAAACGCAAAAGTTATTTGGACCCTTTACAGATATCCCTCAGAAAAGGCCTATGATTTTATCTGCAAAAATTATTTCTCAAGGTTCTTGGAAAAAAGAAGATAAAGCAATTCCGAGCTTGATAGAGCGCCCAATCCCATTAACGGAGACCATGTAAGTTCGATGACCAAATTGAGTGTAAATATTAACAAAATTGCGCTTATAAGAAACTCTAGAAATGGCGAAAATCCAGATTTACTTAAATATACAAATGTATGTATAGAGTCCGGTGCAGACGGCATCACTGTGCACCCTAGACCAGACCTCAGACATATTAGACCAGATGATGTCAGGAATTTAAGTAAATTAATTAATAAAAAGAAAGATGTCGAATTTAATATTGAAGGTAACCCTTTTGAATTAGAAAGAGGACAATACCCAGGTCTAATGACGCTAGTTGCTGAAACGCTTCCAATTCAATGCACACTGGTCCCTGACAGCACTGGCCAGCTCACCTCAGANCATGGCTTTNATCTCCAAAAGANAGGAGATGAACTTGGAGATNTAATACAAAAGCTNAAACAATTGAAGGTTAGATCAAGCTTATTTTTGGATCCAAANCCCGACCAAATAAAACTNGCTGCTCAACTTGGTGTCGACAGAATTGAACTTTATACAGGCCCTTTCGCTGAAGCTTGGGGTACAAAGCATCTCAATGAAGTTTTTGAACGACACAAAAAAGCAGCTAATCTGGCTCAATCATTAGGTATTGGAGTAAATGCCGGGCATGATTTAAACCTTAAAAATATCCAAAAATATACCTCAATTCAAAATATTCTAGAGGTTTCTATTGGTCATGCCTTAACTGTTGAGGCGCTATACAATGGAATTACAAAAACTATTAAGGATTATAAAACGATCCTCTCATCCCACCAGCATCAATAAAATTAAATGATAATAAACAATATTTAAGCATGGATAACTCAAGAAAAAAGGTACTTAATTGCATTGGCGCTGGTAAGGTTGGTGAGACTTTATGTCGCAAGCTAAAAACACACATTCAAATTGACTGCATTATTAATCAATCGATAGGATCTGCAGATAAAGCAAAAGCAATGATAAAAGATGAACGGATCAGGACATTCTCGATTGATCAATTAGAAGACGCCTCATCAGCAAATTTTTGGATGCTTTCATGCTCAGACGATCAAATCGAACAAGTCAGTATTAAACTTTCCTCCACTGATCTTCTGAGGACTGGTGATATCGTATTTCACTGCAGCGGAAATCTGTCATCAAGTATTCTAAGAAAAAATCTAGGTAAAAAAATAAAAGTTGCATCAATACACCCGCTTCTAAGTTTTAATGGGTCGCTCTATCTGGAAGACTCCTTAAAGAGTGCGCCAGTCACTTTAGAGGGCGATAATAATGCTGTAGATCAGATCATAAATCTTTTAGAACCACTTAAGCTAAAACCAATAAAGATAGCTAGCTCCGATAAATCGAAATATCACATTGCATCTGTTTTTGCGAGCAATTACGTCATTAGCATTCTTGAACTTAGCCATAATCTTATAAGCGAGATAAACATTAATGATAATGATAAAAAACAACTACTTGATCCATTAATCAGAAATACAATTAACAACTATTTTCAATCGGGGACTGTCAAATCACTTACTGGCCCCATATCCCGAGGAGATTTAACTACGATTAAAAGTCATTTAAGTGAACTCAAAAACATGTCAAATAAATGGCTCAAGGCATACATTGAACTTGGAGAAATCACCNTTGATCTTGCTGCGAAACAAAAGCATGCAAAGCACGAAAATCTTTCTGAAATAGCTAGTTTACTAAANAACTTTCGCTTCTAATGAAAGTAAAACCATNAAGCAGANCACGTCGCTATGATTCCTACAAATATAATTACGATTTATGGCAGAAAGCCGATAGCTGAAGTAATAGACAATCAAGCTATTAATATATGGCGATTACATTTGTCTAAAACTAATAAACAAAGCGTTATTNTCAATCAGATAATNAACGCTGCAAAAAAAAGAAACATAGATATCGTAGAACATTCAAGAAANCAACTCTCTTTTATTTCGAAAAATATGCGNCAAGATCAGGGCATTGCTTGTGATATTGAATTACCAAAAATGAAGAGTTTTAATGATTATCTGCCAAAGCTTAAAAACCCAAATAAGANTTTTCTGTTTGCACTTGATGGCGTGACTAATCCTCAAAACTTAGGGATGACTATTCGCAGTCTTACCGCAAGTTCCTGTGATGGAATTCTAATCAATGCTAAAACTTTAAAGAATCTCTCGCCACTTGCAATCAAAGCAAGCGCCGGTTCAATTTTTAAAGCAAAGATACTTGTTTGTGAAAACGTCTCTGATGCTCTTGTTGATGCAAGAAAAAAAGATCTTGATGTAATAGCACTATGTTCAAACTCAAAAAACTCAATTAAAAATTTTGTATTGACGAAAACAAGCCTCTTTGTTCTGGGGAATGAAACAACAGGTATATCTGAAGAAGTTAGAAATATCGCAAATGCGACCCTCAAGATTCCTCTGATGAATGGGGTCGAATCGTTAAATGTTGCGGTTTCTGCGGCAGTGACCGCATTTATGATTCAAGATCGCGGTGCAAATTAAGTAAAACCTTGAGATCAGAACTTATGAGTTACTTCTTTTTATTAAAAAGAAATATGATCAAACTCACCAAAAAAGCTGCCAAGCCAACAAAGGCAATCATTAATAAAATCCAACCAAGTGATGAAATCAAACTAAAAGAAGACACATCAAAACTATACTTCAAAACCATCAACACAAGGATACTTAATGAGATTAATATCCAAAAAGACGCTCTACTTTCTCGCAAGTTTTTCACAAATAAATTCCTAATCAAAGATTAATGATCTCAGCAGCTGTTAATCAAGAGAGAATATTTTGTAATTCACTCTCCGGTATAATTTTTATTTTTAATTCTTCNGCTTTTTTTAACTTTGAACCTGCATTTGAGCCAACTACTAAAACGTCAATATTTTTTGAAACAGCTGATGCAACATGGGCCCCTAAATATTCTAATCGATCGGTCAGCTCAGATCTTGTCATAGAGCTTAAAGTTCCAGTTATAACCCACTTTTGCCCTAACAACGGCAAATTATCATTACCTCTTATTTTGTGCTCCTGATCCTCCCAAAAAATTCCTTTGGCGAGCAGTTTTTCCACTAATTTTTGATTTTCGATAGCGCCAAAAAAATCAGCTACATTTTTTGCAGTGACGGGACCAAAATCGGCAACCTCCAAAAAATCTTCAAATTTAGCATTAATGATTCTATCTATGGTACAGAATTCTTTAGAAATTGACTTAGCTGTTGTTTCTCCCACTTCCCTTATACCTAAAGAATAAATAAANTTTNGTAAGGTAGTCGATTTACTNTANTTNATTGAATTAATTAAATTTTGTGACGATTTTTTTGCTAGACCATCTAGCTGAGCAACCGAATCTATATCTAAGTCATAGAGATCGACCACTGAATTGACCAAACCGCTGTCGACTAAACTATCAACAATGCTGCTCCCGAGACCATCAATATTTAGAGCTTTTCTGGAAGCATAATGTTTTATTGCTTCCTTTAACTGAGCATTGCATACNGTACCTGCATTACATCTAATAATAGCTTGCGATGGTACTTTTTCGAGATCTGAATTACAGACTGGGCAATACTTTGGAAACTCAATTTTTTTTGCCGATTCAGTTCTCTTAGAAACAATTACCCTCNCCACTTGCGGGATAACATCTCCTGCTCTTCTTACGATGACAGTATCACCAATTCTGAGATCCAAACGCTCAATTTCATCTCTATTATGCAGGGATACATTACTCACAGTTACTCCGCCNACAAAAACTGGNTCAAGTTTTCCCACTGGNGTAATAGCTCCGGTTCGNCCAACTTGAAANTCNACATTTTTAAGTAATGTTGACNCTTCTTGAGCTGGGAATTTTCTNGCAATNGCCCATCTTGGTGCTTTTGCTACNAATCCTAATTCCTTTTGCAAACCAAACTTATTTACTTTAAAAACAATTCCATCAATATCATAGGCAAGATCAGTTCTCTCAATCTCTANCTGATTATAATAATCAATGCATCCCGAAATACCCTCAACTACCCGTAGCTTGTCACTGATTTTAAAACCATAATTTGCAAGCTTTAAAAGCATTTCATAATGCGAAATTATTCCAATATCCGGAGAAATTTCACCGACACTGTAAACGCAAATATCTAAGGGTCGGGTCGCCGTTATGCCAGAGTCAAGTTGTCTAACACTTCCAGCAGCAGCATTTCGAGGATTAACAAATGTCTTATGCCCATTTTCTTCAGCTTTCTTATTTAGTTTTGAGAAAGCTTCTTTTGTCATGAATATTTCTCCTCTNACATCAAGAAATTCTGGTACNTCATCTCCGATAATNTGCAACGGAACACTTTTTATGGTNCTNACATTATTTGTAATATCCTCTCCGATACTCCCATCACCCCTAGTTGCCGCAGAAACAAGCTCACCACTTTTATAGCAGAGACTTACAGCGATGCCATCTAGTTTTGGCTCACATGCATATTCCACAGGTATTTTAGTTTTCAGTCGGTCTAGAACCCGATTTTCAAAGCTCTTTAGTTCTTCATTACTAAATGCATTTTCGAGAGACANCATGGGTACAGTGTGTTCTATCTGAGAAAATGTTGCTAAAGGCGGGGCTCCAACTCTTTGACTTGGTGAACTTGCACTGACTAAATTAGGATATTGAGTTTCTATCTCAATCAGCTTTCTCAACAAATGATCATACTCGCCATCTGTAATCTGTGGCTCATCCAAAACATGATANCAATGATTATGGATATTCAATTCACTAACGATGGAGTTATACTGATTTTTGACTTCCACAGGNATAATAGACATCAATTAACCTAAAAGGATAAGGAGGCTTTTACCGCATCGCTGCTTTAGCTCGCTGCCTGTAATGATCGGCAGTTTGCGGTGTCAAAGTNCTTCTAGTGTCATCCATAATTTTNAAGGANAGTGCATTAGCTAAACTGTTGACNACCGATAACATGATATCAAAGCTCTTTAAAGGATCTACTTGACTATCTAAAACGAGAAATATCGTTACTCCAGGTATAGTGACTTCTCGAATTGTACTCAAATCAAAAGTTCCAGGGTTAACCAAATTTGCCATTGAAAATAAAACATCTCCAGAGCCATCTACATCAGAGTACTTATTGAAAATCTGCATTTCACCAAAACGCAAATCATTATTGCCTGCAGCTTCTAATAATTCCTTTCCATCAATTTCAGTTCCTTCCCTAGGCACTAAGTGAATTACAAGCACATCCCCCNCTTGGGAATCAGTTTCAAGATCAATTTTTTGAGTTAAGTCCTCACTTCCAACGCCTATTTCAGTCCTGTTTTCACTCACAAATATAGAGTTATCCAAATCAAAGTTCTGTTGTTTCTGACTATTGTCAAAATCAATTTCTGTGGAATATTTGTCTGGAGATTTACGATCAAAGCCCTGAGAGTCGAANGTCCTTGTGCCAATGACCTTAGAGCCACCTGAGGGAAATTGACTTTGATCTAAATCATCCGTAAGTCCATCAGCTNACGTGGCATTTCTATTCAATACCTTCGAAGACATTTGAAGTTTTTCATATCGATTACGTTTTACACGTCGAATCACATCAAGAACGATAGCAAGTATGGTCAAAAATCCAATGAATACGATTATTTCTCTGGGACCTATCCAATCCATATTTATGACCCACTATTGCAAGAAAAACTAAATATTATTGGAAGTATAATATCACGCGCTCGCCATCTCAACGGCCTTATTAACATCTACCGAAACTAACCTTGAAACGCCAGGCTCTTGCATTGTAACGCCCATCAGTTGATGCGCTTCCTTCATAGAAATCTTATTATGTGTGATATAAATAAACTGAATTTCNTCTGCCATTTCCTTGACTAGCGAGGCATATCGAGCAACATTTGAGTCATCAAGGGGCGCATCTACCTCGTCTAACATACAGAAAGGGGCAGGATTCAATTTGAAAATTGCAAACACTAGAGCTATGGCAGTGAGAGCTTTTTCTCCTCCAGAAAGCAAATGTATAGAAGCATTCTTCTTCCCTGGTGGACGAGCCATCAATAAAACCCCAGTATTGAGCAAGTCCTCTCCAACCATATCTAGATAAGCATGACCACCACCAAATAGCTTTGGAAACAGGGCCTGAAGATTAGTNTTCAGCAAATCGAATGTCTCTTTAAATTTTGTTCTGGTCTCTGTATCTATCTTTCGTATAGCATTCTGCAATACAGCAAGAGCCTCTTCTAGCTCTGAATTTTGTTTATCTAAATAAGTTTTTCGCTCTGATTCGGAATTATATTCATCTACTGCCGCCAAATTTATTGGTCCAAGTCTTTGGATTTTTCTCTCTAGCGAATCGACCTTCTGTTCCCATACATTTATCTCTGCATTATCTTCAATCTCCTCCATAAGGTNCTTGAGATCATAACCTTTCTCCTTTATTTGCTCTTCTAANGTCTGCTGCAGAGTAATTATTTGTTTCTCGCTTAATCTCTCAACCTCCAGTTTCTCTTGATTCTCTCGGACATCAGCTTCAGTCAGACTACGTTTTTTCTCAAGACCACTAATTTCAAAATTTATTAATTCGATTTTTTTTTGAGACTCTTTTAACTTCTCCTCAGCCACTAATTTAATCTTTAGCTGTTCNGTAAGGGCCTTATCAAATNCCTCAGACGGTGGTTTTTTTTGATTGCTCACAGTTAACAAATCTTGTTTTTTATTTTGCAATATCTGTAATTGACTTTCTGCGCGTGAAATATTGATTTTGGTTGATTCTGTCTGAGCCTTTAATGTGCTCTCGCGAAGCATGAAGTCTCTCAACACATCCTGTTTCTGACTCAAAAGAATCCTATTGTCATCCAAACTGACTTTTAAGCTATTACGAATTTTATGTGCTTTTTCACGGTCCTCCGAATCCACAATCACCATTTTTTCCAATGTATGAAGATTATCTTTGGAATTCTGCATCTGAAGGGAATCTTGATTAATCAAATCGTTTAATTGAGCAATCTCATCAACAATAAGTTTTTTTCTAATCAATATTTGCTCGATTTCTAACTTTTCGGCAGTATATTTTGCCTTTAGTTCTGCATAAGTTGAGGATCCAGACGCAAATTGATCTGATATTTTTTGTGCCTTATTCTCCAAGCTAGATAACGATAACTGACTCTGTTCTAAATAATTTGTTTTTTCAAGAATATCTCCCTCCAGTTTTTCAAGATTGAGGTTTAAATCTTTAATCTGTTTCTCTCTCGAGATCATGCTATCAAAAGCTTCACTAATTCTGAGTACCTTGAGCCAATTTTTACCTATCCAAACACCACTTTTAGTCACCAGAGAGTCTTCTATTCCTAACTGACTTTGAAACCTTTTACCCTCTTCCAAAGAATCAACGACATAAACATTTGATAATTTACTTTTTGCAAATTCATTATTTACAAACTCTGAAAGGCTTGGCTTTTTATTAAATGCTCTATGATCAGCCGCTATGGTTGTGTCAAAAACGATTAATTCACCTTGATCAAAACTTTCTATGTCGTCTAATAACTTGCCAATGTCTTTGGACTCATTAGCTTGAAGATAATCGCCCAAAACTGTTTCCACAGCCACTTCCCATCCGGGCTCAACATCAAGTGAATTAATTAGCCTCGCTTTTGAATCAATACCATTTTTGTTTAACCACTGATCTTTAATGTTATTATCAGAATCTTTCTCTTGTAGTATTTCCAATGATGATTTTTTACCAAGGATAGTCTCTCTAGACGCTTTAAGTGTGTGTAAAAAATCTGACTCTTTCTGAATGGTGTTCCTAAGAGCAAGAACATCCGACTTGTTGATCTTTAGTTGCTCCTGTATCGACAAATTATCTCGCTCTGATTCGTCGAGCATTTTTTTCAACTCACTCACATCTAGTGAACTTTCTTTATTTCGTAGCTCTGACAACTCAAAACTTAGCTTTGTCTCTCTCTCTTTATTTAGACTAAGTGTTTTCTCTAAATATTTTATTTTTGATGCTTCAGCATAAGCCTTCTGTCTGACGTCCTCAGACTTCTTTACAAAGACATCCCACGAGGATTGAGCAAGCCCATATTCTTTAGCCAGATCCTCAGTGGTTTTCAGAAGTGAAGTTTGAGCCGCTTTATATTCAGCAATTTTCGGTAATATTTTATTTAATTCTTGTTCTAATGCTTCTGATTTTTCTTTGTCTTGAATCAAGTTTTCTTGAGTATCAGTAAAACTTTCTTCGGTTTGTTTTAGTTCCCTCTCAAGATCTTCTGACCTCTGTTTGGCATTCTCTATCGATTGCTCTATCCTTGCCACTTCATTACCAACTTGATAAAAATGAGCTTGTTTTTTATTGAAAGATTCGCCCTCTTCTGACAAGTCAATCCTATTTTTCTCAATTGTCGTCTCAATCTTCAAACGTTCTGCTAACAAACTTTCTTTTAAAATTTCTAAGTCCGTAATTTTATTTTTAAAAGACACTAGTTCGACATCATGAGCTCTCCATTTAAGACCTAATAATTCAGATTCAATCTGCCTTTTTTCTTTTTTGATTTCTGAATACCTTTCAGCAGCTCTTGCTTGTCTCTCAAGTCTCGCTAATTGTCTTCCTAATTCGTCTCTGATATCCGTTAATCTTTCTAAGTTTTCTGTTGTCCGGGAAATTCTATTTTCAGTGTCCTTTCTGCGCTCTTTATATTTGGAGATTCCTGCAGCCTCTTCAACATGACCTCTTAATTCATCAGGTTTTGCCTCAATAAGTTGAGATATCATCCCTTGCTCGATGATCCCATAACCTCTCGCACCAAGGCCCGTTCCTAAAAAAATATCTGTTATGTCTCGTCTTCTACATTTACTACCGTTTAAAAAATAACTCGATTGTCCGTCCCTAGTTACTTTTCTCTTAACACCAATCTCACTGTAACTCGCATATTCGCCAGAAATTCTTCCTAAGCTATTGTCAAAAACAAGTTCGACAGTCGCCTGTCCAACAGGTTTTCTAGCACTGGAGCCATTAAAAATTACATCAGACATTAAATCACCGCGAAGATTCTTAGCGGAAGTCTCACCCATAACCCAACGCACCGCATCGATCACATTTGATTTTCCGCAGCCATTTGGCCCAACGACGGCGCATAAGTTACTTGGGAAAATAACGTTGGTCGGGTCCACAAATGATTTGAAACCAGCAATTTTTATTGATTTTAGACGCATTCTATTTTTTGTCTTTTATCACTGATTTAAGTTTACACCGTTAAGCATTTACAAAAAACACATAATCTACCAAGGACTAAATTTTTATTGCCTGCGATATAATAGTTTCAACCTATTATCGATTTAAAATTTTTTCTTTTGCGGTATTTATTCCATCGGTATAACTTTTGTGCAACGGATCACTGTCGTCAATATTTACTAATGCCTTTTCCCAGAATAAAACCGCATCTTCATAATCCTTATTGAGATATGACCTAACGCCCATCAACCCCAAGACAAGTGGCTGGCCATTATCAGCCACATATGCTGCCTCAATAGCCATGTTTACAGATTCGTTAAATTGACGGTTATTCGCTAAAAACAGTGTTTCTGCATGTTGAGCCAGGATAGGAGCATCGTCTGGGCTAATCTCTAAGGCAAGAGCATAATATCTTAAAGCCTCTTCATAATTAGTGACAGACTTCTCATAATTTGCAAGCAACATCGCGTACATAAGGTTATCTGATTTTTTTTTCAGACTGATTTTCATATTTTCTACAAGTTCTTCATTAACCNTGTAGGAATCACTGNTAGTCTCTNTTTCCTGTATTATTTTNGAAATAAGCACATCTTCATATGAACCAATNTTCGAGTATGTAAACANAGTAAAACCNANAAACCCGCAAAAAATAAGGATCAATATTATAATCTCATACCTTTCAAAACTNAGTTCAAANCCAATATNNCCTCGAATTTTAATTAAGGAGAATATTAAAAATGTTATCAAGAACGANAATGTCAAAAGAACAAGAATAGCTGCAAAAATCATTGATGTTTGTCTTCTTTTTTTGCTTGATTGACTGCTTTTTTCACGAACATCGAATATATGAACCAGAAGCCACTGAGAAAAATGAGCAAGGGTGTTAACCAAAGAAAGTAAGTTTGTTTGCCAAATTTTGGATCGTACAAAATAAAGTCTGAATAACGACTCGCCAACTCAATCTTAATTTGATCGTCATCAAGGCCTCGTTCGAGAAGAATTGTTATCTCCTTGCGAAGATCTTTCGATATCGGTGAATTCGAATCTGCAATATTTTGATTCTGACACTTCGGACACCTCAATTCTTTTATAAGCTTTTGATACCTCTCCAAATAAGTAACATCAGAAAACTCTATAAGCTTTTCAGCGTTCAGATGAACTGAGAAAATAAAAGTTAAAAAAAATGTAAAATTTTTCATTCGTTTTGACCTTTGAGAGATAAATATAACTCTTGAAATTCACTCAACCAAATACGCTCATCAACTATGCCAACTCGTTTATGCCTAATAACACCCTTCCTATCTACTAAGTAAGTTTCTGGCGCGCCATATACTCCAAGATCAAAACCCAGACTTCCGTTAGAATCAAAAATAGAAAATAGATATGGATTACCCCGTTGATTTAACCAATCAGTAGCGAGGTTCCTGTCATCCTTGTAATTTAGTCCTACAATAATTACACCCTCAGTTGCTAATTCATTAAGCATTGCATGCTCTAATCGACAGGCGTAACACCAAGTTGCCCAGACATTAAGTAAAAAAGGCTCGTCCAATAAAATATTTTTATCAGTAATCTGTTCCCTGTCTAGTAATGTTTCAAGCTCAAATTGAGGAAGGTTTTTACCGATAAGTGCGGACGGTAAATGAGATGGATCATTATCTAATCATTTATACAGGAATATAGTGATTGTTATAAAAAGTATTAAGGGGAAGATTAAAAATATCTTTCTCATGTGCCACTCTCTGCTACCAACTTTACTAAGAATTCAATGAGGAAATTTTTACATTTTGACGATTCAAGCTCGACAAGATACCCCCACAGGCGATCAAAAATCCTCCTATCCAAATGAATCTGACCATCGGTTTAACATACAAGCGCACTGACCATGAATCGCTATCTACAGATTCACCAAGGGAGACATAAATATCTTTCAAAATATTAGTTCTTATTCCCGCTTCCGTCATGATATCACGACCTGAAAAATAGCTTCGTTTTTCAGGAATCAACACACCTTGATCACGGTCATTATAAGAAACTTCAAAAATGCCCTTTCTGGACTGGTAATTGGGACCATCCGATTTAATTAATTCCTTGAAAAGAAAATCATATCCAGCAACATTAGCTCGTTTACCAGGGCTCATAAGCAGATCGCTTTGCACGCTGTAGGAATTACTTAGTCCTACTCCTAAAATAAGGAGAGCAAGTCCTGTATGAGCAAGAGTCATTCCCAAATAAGATTTGTTTTTAAGGATTTTTAATTTATCACCTCTTATTTTTTCAACAATGTCTTCACATAAAGTGAACACTATCCAAGAGGCCACAATAACAGTTATAAGCGCTTGCCATGAGAAATCATAACTGCTGCTGTTAAAATCGATAATGACAACCGTTACCAGTCCCAGGGCAATACTGGCAAATCCAGGAAGCACAACTCGTTGCAGTGATTCATCAAAATTTCCATTATTCCATCTAGATGAAACTGACATCCCCATAAACACTGCAACTGCAATTGTGGTTGGAACGAAGAAAAAATCGAAGTATGGTGGACCTACAGATATTTTACCTAAATTTAAGATGTCGCTCAGCAATGGATAAAGCGTTCCTATCAAAATAATAGTGGTGATACTTACAAGAAGCATGTTGTTCATAACAATGAAAAATTCCCTCGTCCATCCTTTAGAGGCCGGCTTAGAAACCAGGTGGTGACCTTTCAAAGCAAATAAAAATAATGAACCTCCTACGAGGACTATGAAGATTATCAATAAAAAAATACCTCTCTCTGGGTCGCTCGCAAAAGCATGTACCGAAGTTAGAATTCCAGATCTGACTAGAAATGTGCCCAATAAACTAAGAGAGAACGCTAATATTGCGAGCAGAATCGTCCAACTTACGACAGTTCCCTTCTTTTCAGACACCGATGCACTATGCATCAATGCTGTTGCCACAAGCCACGGCATTAAGGATGCATTTTCCACAGGATCCCAAAACCACCAACCACCCCAACCCAATTCATAGTATGCCCACCAGCTACCTAATGTAATACCTGCCGTGAGAAATGCCCAAGAAACATTTATCCAAGGTCGACACCAAGACATCTTAACTTTTTCATATCTTCCGGAAAAAAGAAGCGCTACAGCAAAAGCGAAAGGAACAGCAAGTCCTACATAGCCCATATACAAAAGTGGTGGATGAACAATGAGGCCAAAATCTTGAAGAAGCGGATTTAAATCACCACCGTCTTCAGGAGCTATCGGTAAAATTCGGTCAAATGGGTTAGAAGTCAAGATTAAAAAGAGCAAAAAACTGATTAAAACGGCAGCTAGCACCGACAATACATGGCTTCTAAACTTAACCGTTATATTGGCTCCCAGAAAAGCCACTGCAGCGGTCCATCCTGACAAAACAAGTATCCACAGTAAAAGAGAACCTTCATGTGCTCCCCAGACTGCACTGACTTTGTAAATTAAGGGTAATAAAGAGTTGGAATTTTGTGCAACATACTTAACAGAAAAATCGTCATACACGAAGCATAGAGATAGACAAACAAACGAAAAACATGCAAAAAATAACTGATTGAGCGCTAGTGGTGCGCTTAATCTTAGCCAAGACTCGTTTTGAAATTGTATACTCAAAATCGGAATAAGAAGCATTAAAGCACATGTGCAAAGTGCCAGAATAAGAGATAGCTGCCCAATTTCTGCAATCATATTTTATTGCACTTTATAATCTGAATAGCGAATAAAATCCATCGTCTCAGTGAGCTCTGGAGGCGTATAATTCTCATCATGCTTGGCCAAAACCTGGCTCGCTATTAGTTTATTTGAAAGACTCATGACACCAGTTGCAATTGCTGCCTCATTTTCCGCAAAGAGGTCAGGTAGAATTCCTTCGTAAACTATATCCAATGATGTTTTTCCATCAGTCAATGTGAACTGGGTTTGCAGGTTTTCATTGGGCCTTGACACACTTCCCTCCACCACCATTCCACCCACTCTAATAGTGCTTCCCGATCGATACTCGCCAGCTAAAATTTGTGATGGGGTGAAAAAAAAGTTTGCGTTCTGCCCAAGNACATAAATAANAAGTCCGGCNGCACANGCTGAGAGTAGAAAAATTAATGTCACNATTTGCAGTCTCTGCCTCCTAATCGGGTGCATCACTAACATCCANNCTATCAATTTTTANTTGCGCTACCAACTTTCTTTTTTCAAGAACTGGGNGAATTATTAAATATGATAAGAGTNCCAAAGACAGAGANAGGGAACTCCAAACAAAAACGCCATGCCCGTCCATATCGAGAAACTGCATCAAGCTGTTAAATTGAAAAATCATCNTAAATCACCAATGCGCCATAAATATCATTGCTGTGAAATTAGTTTACGAACCCATTTTGTTTTCCGTTCACGAGAGAGAATTTCAACTCGTAATGATAGGATCAGAGCAAGACCATAAACAAGATAAAAAGCTATAATCATAATGAACAAAGGATAGAACATGTCTGGGTGCATAGAGGGTGCGGATGTGAAATTGATTGTGGCAGGTTGATGGAGCGTAAACCACCAATCAACAGATTTGTAAATTATCGGAATGTTTACGGTTCCAATTATTGATAAAAATGCACTCGCCTTGTCGCCAGAATCTAAGTTTTGAAAAGATCTACCTAGCAAATAAACACCTATGTATAAAAAGAGCAAAATAAGCATAGACGTTGCTCTTGCATCCCACACCCAAAAACTACCCCAAGTAGGTTTGCCCCATAAACCACCAGTTACTAACGCCAAGAGAGTAAAAATGCCTCCAATTGGCGCAGCACATTTCATTACCCAAAAAGATAATTTTATTCGCCAGACTAATCCTATGGCTCCTGCGAAAGCCATTAAAAAATAACCCGCTAATGCCAAAAATGATGACGGAACATGCAAATAAATAATTCGAAAACTATTGCCTTGCTTTGCATCTGCAGGAGCAAAGCCGATTCCCCAAATAAGACCGACGCACAACAAAGAAAAAGTAACGACGCAAAGACCTGGTAATATTCGCTCGGATATCTGGTAAAACCACTTTGGAGAAGCGAATTTATGAAACCAATTCCAATTCATTAATATATCCCTTTTACTCAACCATTGAGGAGCGGAAAATTCCAGAAATTGATAATGGACTCAATATCGTAAGCATACAAAATATAGAAAGTAAGGCGGCGAGTGGATAGCTCCAGTCCATCCCATCAATTCTGTAATAAATCATTGAACTTCCAAAGATTATTATCGGAACATATAAAGGCATGATTATCAGCGCTAACAAAAAACTTTTATCCTTTGTCGCAACTGTGAGTGCTGCTCCAAGACCTCCAAGTAGCGTAAAGCATGCCGTACCAATTATTAAGCCAATCATTAATGAGAAAATCGATTCGGGCGACATTGATAAAAGTAAACCCATCAATGGTGAGGCAATTGCAATCGGCAATGATTTTGTGAGCCAATGGGCAGTAATCTTCCCAAGCACCAACATAAATAGTAGATTTGGCGTGATTATCATCTGCTCAAGCGATCCATCCCTATAGTCCTCATCAAATAGGGATTCCGATGAGAGCAAAACTGATAATAATGCCATTATCCAAATTACACCTGGGGCGATCTGTTGGAGTCTTGATTCATAAGAACCAAGGCTCAAAGGCATTAAGGCTACTATCATCACAAAGAAAATAAGCGGATTCAAAGACGCGGATCTTCTTCTAAACGCAATTAAAAGATCTCTCTTCAAGTATGAGAAGAAAAGATTTGATTGGAAGTTAGTCCTCAATGAATCGTGTTCCTAATTAAAATTTTCTTTACATCGCCTATCATTAC
This sequence comes from Porticoccaceae bacterium, assembly GCA_002710745.1. Lineage (GTDB taxonomy): Bacteria > Pseudomonadota > Gammaproteobacteria > Pseudomonadales > Porticoccaceae > AAA300-D14. Next base: position 1,175 of record PALW01000039.1, on the reverse strand, counting down.
GTCCTGATGACTGGCGAATACCACTATGCCTTGATTATTTTTATGTTTTTCCATAGCTTTTTTCAAAATTGAGACACCTTGGCTATCTAACGCATTGATAGGTTCGTCCAAAAACCATATTTTTGCGTCATTGTGAAGAATTCGTGTTAGAGCGACTTTTCTCTTCTGACCCGCTGATAATTCGCCACACAAGGAGTCTTTTTGGCTCATAAGTCCAAAAATCTCCAAAGTATTGATATGTGAGTCCACTGATTTATTTTTGCCTGACATCCAACATAGATTTTCAAAAACTGTAAGAGAGTCCTTTACAGCTGAATTATGGCCCACATAAGCGATATTAGAAAAGTAGTCATAGAGGCAAGCCTGCAAGTCAACGCCTTGATGTTTAATACTCCCACTCGATGGTTGAAGAAGTCCAACTAGTATTCTGAGTAAAGTAGTTTTACCGCTACCATTCGCTCCCTTTATATGGATCATGTCACCCTCTTTGACTTCAAGGTCTATTGGATCAAAAACAGGCTTTTCATTTCGATTAAAACTCAGATTTTTGAGACTTAAAATGGCAACACTCAAGGATAATTCCTATAGGAAACTTAAACGGCAATTATGCCAGAAAAGCAATCTTGGTTCTCAGATTATTTAAAAATATATGCATATAGAATATTATGATATCGGAAATATAGCGAGGTCATAATAATGAATATAATTATACGAGGTTGCGCATACTTTTTGCTCTACACAACTCCAGTGCAGCTGATCTTCCTTCTTTGGGTACTTCTTTTAATCATTTCATCTGACTTTACCTTTATTTCATTATCAACAGACACGTTTGTAAATCAGAAATTGCCTTGGTTTAAAGTCTGGATATACTCTTGGTTTTGGAATGCTTGGTTAGACTTCTGGTGGCAGTACCCGGCTTTTATCATGATATCAATAAAAACTATCTTAAATTACTTACTCGGAGTTTGGTTGTTCAGAGTAGCAAACAAACAAGAGATAAGACTGCGTTAGCTCGCTCTGGGAAAATCACACAAAATGAAGATATATGAGGTTGGAGGAGCAGTTAGGGATAGTCTACTCTCACTTGAATATCATGAAACTGATTGGGTCGTTGTAGAGTCATCACCTCAACAGATGATAGAACTGGGGTTTACTCCCGTTGGGAAAAATTTTCC
>PALW01000038.1 GCA_002710745.1 Porticoccaceae bacterium | reverse complement strand
TCAAATTAATTCTATTAAATCAACTCGAGTGCATTTGGCCTCACCCAAGGAAAGTGTATTTGTCAGAAATAGAACACCTGCTAAAGCATCAGTTGTGGTAACCCCATTTCCTGGAAGAGTCGTTTCAGCATCTCAAGTGCAAGCAATTGTCCATATGGTCGCATCCAGCGTGCCTTATTTGGCAGCAGATGGCGTATCTGTTGTTGACCAGAGGGGTAAGTTACTAACTGATTCGTCGAAATTTGCGTCGATGCAATTGAATGGCGAACAGATGATTCATAAACAGCAGATGGAAGAATTATACCGAAATAGAATCGATAGTTTTTTGAGTCCTGTAGTGGGTATTGGCAATGTAAGATCTGAGGTAGATATGCAAATTGACTTTACCGAAATAGAATCTACATTTGAAGATTATGATGGAAACAATGCGGGTCCTCTCGCTAGATCTGAAGTATTAAATGTTGAGCAAGAGCCTGTTGGCGTAGCTGCAAGTGGCATTCCAGGTGCTGCTTCAAATACTTCTCCTACAAATGGTTCTGCTGTGACGGAGGCGGAAATGAATACTACTAGTAGTCAAACTACTAGAAATTACGAAATGGACCGTGAAATACGACATGTCAGAAATAAGGGTGCAAAAGTAGAGAAGATATCGGTAGCAGTTGTTATCAATGATCTAATTAAAGTGCCAAATACCGAGGATGGAGTTGAGGATGGAGCAGCAGTTGCAGCTGGTTATTCTCAAGATGACTTAGATGGATTTTCGGATTTGATTAAGGGAGCTATTGGTTTTGATGAAACTCGAGGTGACACCGTCAAAATTATTGCGATTCCTTTCGATGAGCCTGATTTGATAGAGGAGGTGCCTGTTCCTTGGTATTCCAATGGTCAAATTCTTAATCTTATAAAAATAATATTTGGTTCATTGGTGTTTATAGCAATCATATTTTTTGTAGTAAGACCGGCAATGAAAAGTTATTCAAACTTTAGTCTAGCAGCCAGGGCAATGGGTGGGAAAGATGGAGAGCTAACTGCAGCAGAACTTAATATGCTAAGTTCTGGAAATAGTGGCTCGATAAACGACATAAGAGCAAAATTGAAACCTAAAAAGTCGGGGCTGTCAGCAGATATGCTCAATACTGCAAATACATACGATGACAAGGTTGCGCTGGTTAGATTATTAGTTGCAGAAGACGCGGGTCGTGTGGCAAATGTATTAAAGAAAATGACAAGACCAGCATAAATTTAAGGATATTGTGATGGCTAAGAAAGAAGAAAAAGAGCAAAAAAAGAAAGGGAAGAACGTAGCTGAAGAAAAACCAGTAATCAGCCCGTTGCAAGCCCAATTCAATGTTATGTCTGGAACAGAAAAAGCTGCGGTAATAATGCTACTTTTAGGAGAGCAACAAGCTGCTGATGTTATAAGATTTATGGCTCCCCGTGAGGTAAATGCCTTGGGATCTGCCATGGTAAGTGTTGCTGATTTATCGCAAGATTTGGTGAACTTGGTCTTGGATGATTTTGTGTCGACACTAAAAACACAAACTAACTTGGGACTGGGAACACCCAACTATGTTCAGAATGTATTCAAACGAGCTCTTGGTGACGAGAAGGCAGCAACTGTTTTAGGGAAGATCATGCCACCTGCGTCGAGCAAGGGATTAGAAATTTTACAGTGGATGGATGCTAAATCTATAGGTGAGATGATTAATGAGGAACATCCTCAAGTAATAGCGATAATTCTGTCGGTTCTTGAGCATGATATCGCTGCGGAGGTTTTGGAATATGTTTCTGAAGCTAAAAGATCAGAAATTATTAAAAGGGTAGCGAGTCTTGATTCAGTTCAGCCCTCTGCAATGGCTGAACTAGAAGGCATCATGGCCAAACAATTCACTAATAATACCTCAAGTAAAGCATCCAGCATTGGTGGAGTCGAAACTGCTGCAAAGATTATGAATTTTGCAAAGGTGGATGTTGAATCGGGAGTCATGTCTGGAGTTACGAAAATGGACAAAGAGTTAGCGACACAAATACAAGATCGTATGCTTACCTTTGAGAACATGGCAGATATTGATAATCGGAGTATGCAAAGGCTACTTAGAGATGTCGAAAATGATTTACTTTTGTCTGGCCTTAGAGGTGCAGATGAAGCTACCAAAGACAAATTTCTCTCTAACATGTCAGAACGGGCTCGTGACTTATTGTTGGATGATATGGAAGCTAAAGGGCCTATTAGAGTTAGTGAAGTAGAGGCGGCTCAAAAAGCGATTATGCAAATTGCAAGAAAACTTTCTGATGATGGAGAGATAATGTTGGCGGGTGCGGGTGAGGCCTTTGTCTGATTCTGATAAAAGCATAAGTTGGAGACTGAACGATCTCTTGCGAGCTGGGGAAAAAGCAAAGTCTTTTGCGGCTATCAATTGGAGGGATAGCTCCGATGGATCTATCACTGGCTTTAAAAGTTGGAATCCAGACACATCCATAATTGCGCCTTCTAATGAAGCTGAATCAGGATGTTTGTTACCTGGGAATGAATCTGGTCAGGATGGATCATCAATTGCCCTTAGCTTCGATGAATCTATGGAGAAAGTGAAGACAGAAGCTTACGAAACGGGTTTTCGAGAGGGCGAAGAAAAAGAGCAAATATCCAATCAGGAGATGAAAAATTTACTAAGAAACCTCCTAGACAACATTAACAACGAGCAAAAAAGCTTAAGCAATTTCTTTGACCCTTTAAAGACGTTAGCGTTATCAATTGCAAGGCAAATAGTAAAAGGTGATTTAACTCTTTCAGAGGAGCTGATTAATCGCTTGGTTAAAAACGCTTTGGAAGAAATCGATAACGCTAATGAGCATAGCCTTGTTTTAGAAATGAATCCAAATGATATAGAACAGCTAGACAAGTCAGCATTGATTGAATCAATGCAAGTTGAATTTTCACCTAACAAAGCAATTCTCAGGGGCGACATAAAAGTGAAGATGGGTGATTCAGTTATAGAAAATTTCATCGAAAATCGTTTGGAGCTTATCGCAGAAGAATTATTTAGTGACGGAGAGTTAACNGCAGCNGAAGAAGAGAAACCAGAAGANCNNCAACCAGNCGACAGTTTNAGTAGTGAAGAAGTCAANGAGGAATCAGTNNCNGTAAGTAAGCGAGACGAAGTTAATCTATCNGATGAAAGTGATACAACNCTTTCAGAGAGTGATGAACCGGATGATNGTGATGAAACAAAATAATCTNAAGCATCTTTTTGAAAAAGACGTAGATCGATTTATTAGCAAAAANTTTAATCCNCCCCAATCTGTCTGTGGCAAGGTCGTGAGGGTTATTGGCTTAACTCTNGAGGCAAAAGGGATAGCTGCGCCTTTAGGNGCACATTGCAAAGTCGAGGGTACAGGAGTTAACAAGGCAATTGACGCAGAGGTTGTTGGGTTTGAGGATGATATTCTTTATTTGATGCCTTTTGACGAGCCTGCGGGTATAGCNCCAGGTGCAAAGGTTTGGATTAGCTCTTTTCAGCCCGAAATACCTGTAGGACCTGATTTACTCGGGAGGGTAATTGATGGGTTAGGAAATCCCATAGATGGGAAAGGACCGATGGTCTGTGAGGAAAAATTCCATTTGGAGGGTGAGAAAATTAATCCTATGGAGCGAGGCTCCATCAGTAGTGTTTTAGATACTGGCATTAAAGCAATTAATACTTGTTTAACCTTAGGTCGTGGTCAAAGGATAGGTCTTNTGGCGGGATCTGGCGTTGGTAAAAGNGNNTTGCTTGGNATGCTTACCAGAAATACAGAGGCTGATATCGTTGTTATAGGTTTAATTGGTGAAAGAGGACGTGAGGTACTTGAATTTATAGATAGAATCCTCGGACCTGATGGATTAAAAAAATCTGTTGTTGTCGCTGCGCCAGCTAATGTCTCGCCAGTTGTGAGATTAAAGGCGACACACTTATCTCATTTAATAGCAGAATATTTTAGAGATCAGGGTAAGAATGTTTTGCTTCTATGCGATAGTNTAACGAGAGTAGCACATGCACAAAGAGAGATAGGACTGGCAGTTGGAGAACCTCCCACTGCAAAAGGATATCCACCGTCGGTATTTGCTCTTATGCCCAAATTAATAGAGAGAGCGGGGGTTGGGAAACATGGTTTTGGAGCTATCACTGCGGTCTATACTGTTTTAGCAGAAGGTGATGACAAAACTGATCCGATTGTTGATATCGCCAGAGCATCCCTCGATGGACAAGTGATGTTATCGAGAGAGTTGGCTGATGCCGCACATTATCCAGCGATTGATCTGGAAGGATCTATCTCTAGGGTGATGGAGAGTATTGTAGATCCTAAATCTATGAAGAAAGCGAATAAGTTGAGACGACTCTGGACGCTTTTCAAACAAAATCAGGACTTAATTCAAGTAGGAGCTTATGAGCCTGGCACAAATCATGATCTTGATGAGGCAATAAGGCTTAAAAAAGAAATGGAGAATCTGCTCCAGCAAAATAGCGACGAATCTTTTTCTTTTAGCGATTGTNATGAAATGCTTGCCGAGGTTGTAGGGGATCAGAATGACTAGCCAGANAAAACCAATTTGGAAGATTTTGTGTTCTAAGAGCGAGAGCGAAGTAACTAAGGCTAAATCTATTTTTGAAACNATAAGATTAAGAAGAGTCGAGGCCGCGTCCAGGAAGTTAAAACTCCAAAATATGGCACATGAATATACTCAAAAATTGNATGATGTTTTAAAAAAGTCACATACAAAGCANGAAGCTTCAAATTACCGGCAATTTATGGTGCAGTTNCAAAANTTGCTTGTTTTTGCTGATTCTGANTTGAAGCAAATTGAATTGGAGCTTGGTGTTGCTCGGAAAAATCTTGTAAATGCTGAAAATGAAAATATGAAGTCACAAAAGTTGCTAGCAAGGCACTCATCAAAGATCAGCGCTCACAAGGCCAAGTCGGATAGCAAAGAATCTGAATCATTAAATATTATCCAATACAATATAAATTCTTGAAATAATTTTAAAATTTTTGTAGTTGGCACATCCATTGCTAGTGTACTTATAGGAATTTAATTTTTAGGAAGAGACCTTTAGCAATGATGGATATAAAAATATTACCTCAAAAAATTGAAGTAGCTGAAAACGAGGGTTCTAGCGCTGCTCAGGGCGTTAGCACTGAACCCCAATCAAAAAAAACACCATTTAGCAGTATATTTGATCGCGAGATACGCGAAGTAAAAGAGAGTCAACGTGGCAATATTTCACCGGAGGATGATTACCCCAAAGAAGAACATGTCACGAAGATAGATTCGGAACAAGTTCACGGATTAGCTCATGTGGTAAGTGAAGAGAGAGTATTGGATGGTGGCAGCAAATTAATATTACAAGGAGAGGAACCGAGTGAAGATAGCTTAATGCAATTCGCTAAAACGCAAGGCATTAATATAAGTTTTTTAAATGAACCTGCCCTTGAAAATTCAAAATTTAACTCAGAAGGGCAATTGCTCAAAAATAAGGTAGCTAATGAGTCTGTCGTTGAAAATTCAAAAGTAAACCCAGGAGATGCATTGCTTAAAAATAAGGCAGCTACAGAAATTGNGCTAAATAAGCGTATTGGCATTGCCAACTCTTTAGAATTAAAAATACAAGAAAANAAGAGAACAGAAAATGCTATTTTCTCGGGAAATATAAATGAGAAACTGATATTAAAGGATGTNCAAATTCCTGTAACAAAAGCAGAACTTTTAAATTTGGCACAACAATCCAAAAGATTTACACAGATTAAATNAATTGAAGCTNCGTCAAAAAAGGGAGCAACATTAACTGCAGATCCTACATTAGTTGCCACCAACAAGCTTGACGCCTCGTCTAGATTGATTAATTTCGGAGTGCAGAGTTGGTCATTAACTGACATAGAAAAGCGTCATGAACAGTACCTCGAAATTTCAAGAAGATTGACTGAATCATTGGGAAATAGGATATCAACACAGATTAAAAGAGGTGCATGGCGTGTAGAGATGGACTTACATCCAAAGTCATTAGGCAGAATTGAAATACAGTTAGAAATGAGAAATGGTGAGTTGGAAGCACACTTTAATACTTCACAAAGTGTTACCAGAGAGCTTCTCCAAGAGAGTTTTTCTAAATTAAAAGATATTTTGTCACAACATGGCATAGATTCTGCTTATATAGGTTTAGGAAGCGAAAACGGTCGGAATTCTGACGGGAATTCGACAGAGGGAGAGAAGAGAGACNATAACAGGTCCTTAGATGAAGTTGAGCTGGATGATGAAACATCAAAAGAGCCTGATCTTTCAACATCGAGTGGNAGATTGGATGTGAAAGTTTAAGCGGAAATTATTAATGATTTTTAGGTTAGATTAAAAATGGCTGATAGTAAAAATGTACTTACCCCAGAAGAATTAGAGGCTTTATCATCTGGAATTGAGGATGGTTCTATAGAATCAGATACTGGAATAAATCCAGACGTTGAGGCTATAAAACACGATTTGACGAATGAAGATTCGTCGATTGGGATGAATTTAACTGCCGTAAATCTTATCAATGAGCGTTTTATAAGATATTTGAAAACTGGCATTCTTGAAGTTTTGCGCGCTAGCGTTAAAGTTACCGCTGAGGGTGTTGCAGTCATGAAATATGAAGAATATATTTCAGGCCTTCAAGCCCCGATAGCGTTAAATACTGTCAAGTTAACTCCTTTGACAGGCAAATCGCTGGTGGTAATAGATCCATCAATTATATTTACAGCATTAGATAACTTTTTTGGCGGGCCAGGNAAGAGTATGGGTGATCTTGTCCCTACTCGTCCCTTCACGCCGACTGAAGTAAGTATAAANAAAATAATGTTAGATCTTCTGTTTGGATCTCTAAATCAAGCTTGGGCACCAGTGCTAAATATAAAATGTGAGGGTGGTGATTTATCTAACAATCCTTCGGCAGTAAAAATCGTCCAGAAAGAAGATTCGGTAGTCGTAAGTAGGTTTGTGATTGATTTTACGAGTAAATCTAATGGCATTATCGATGTCGTTTATCCATATAGTGCTTTGAAAAATATTCGAGAATTACTAGAAAGTAGAGTTCAGGCCAGTTCGGAGACAAATAGTTCCAAATTATCTTGGACCGCTGATTTGATGGGGGCGACTATGGATGCCGAGGTAGAAATCAAGGTTACTTTAGGCCAGTTNAAAACCAGCTTCAAAGATTTTGAAAATTTAGCTGAGGGAGATATTTTGTTTTTCAAAAAGCCTGATCATGCCACAGCCATTGCTGCTGGTATGCCCTTGTTCTTGGGTGATCTGGGTACGATGGATTCACATATGGCGATACAGTTTGTCAAACCCTCAGAATCTTAACCAATACTTAAATAAAAATTTCATTTGAAAAGCGAGAAAGATATGGCAGATACAGAAACAAAAAAATCAGGATCAAACGAGACAATCTCTGATGCTGATGCTCAATTTGANACAAGTAAAATTGATGCAGAGGTTTTACAGAATATACCAGTTACTGTTTCAGTAGAGGTTGGAAGAACATCACTGAAAATCAGAGATTTAATGCGTCTTGCGCAAGGCAGTGTTGTAGAACTTGATCGGTTAGCGGGAGAGTCTCTAGATTTGATGGTTAATAATACTCCAGTAGCGCAAGGAGAAATTGTCCTAGTNAATGAGCGTTATGGGATTAAGTTGACTAGCGTCATCCCAACGGTAGAACGAGTTAAAAATCTTTAATAGAGGCTCTTAGATGGCTACTTTAGGTTTTACAGATTGGTTATCAATGATTGGTACTTTCTCAGTAGTATTGGTGCTATTGGTTCTAACGCTTGTGATGTTAAAGAAGATGGGTCCTAACCTTGGGAATGCAAATGGGAGAAGGATAAAAGTTTTAGAGGCTCATAATTTAGGTGCTAGACAGAGATTGCTTCTTATTAGCGTTAANCAGAAACAAATTTTAATGGCTATGTCTCCAAGTGGGATTACTAAANTAGATCATTTTGATTCGACTGACATTTTCGNGAATTCACATAACGATGANTTAAAAACAGATGTTTCATCGGATTCAAGAAAATCATTCAGAGATATNATTTCCCAGGTTATTAAAAAATGAAGATATTTCGCTATTTCAGGTATCCCGCAAACATCTTCCTGTTATTTTTGNTATTTAGTAACGGTGCTATTGCTCAAAGTGGATTACCAATTATAAATATGGTTGACGATGGAGGNGGAAACACTGAGTATAGTTTAACGCTTCAATTATTAGCTTTAATGACGGCACTGACACTGTTGCCATCAGCAGTTTTGATGATGACGTCTTTTGTCAGAATTATTATNGTCATGTCATTATTGAGGCAAGCGTTGGGAACGGCTCAAACTCCTCCAAACCAAGTTTTGATTGGATTATCTCTTTTTTTAACGATTTTTATTATGTCGCCTATTTTAAGCAGTGTATATGATCAGGCGGTTAAGCCTTATTCAGATGGTGCGATTTCTTTTGATATAGCTGTTTCTAGGGCGGAAGCTCCAGTTCGCAGCTTCATGTTGAATCAGACTCGGGAGACTGACATTGCTATGTTCGCCGAGATAGCTAACAATCAAGATATTAGCGAGCCTGCAGATGTGCCTTTTACAACATTAGTGCCAGCGTTTATAACATCAGAATTAAAAAGCGCATTTTCCATTGGATTTTTAATTTACATTCCATTTGTGATAATTGATTTAGTTGTTGCAAGTGTTTTGATGTCCATGGGCATGATGATGCTATCTCCGATGATGATATCGATGCCATTTAAATTAATGTTATTTGTTTTGGTCGATGGTTGGTCTCTAATAATGGGGTCTATCACATCAAGCTTTGTAATCCCTTAGGAGTTTTTATGGACGTGGCACAGGTTATCGAATTAGGAAGAGAATCATTATTAGTCGCTGTTATGGTGGCTACCCCTTTATTGGGAGTTGCATTAGCTGTCGGCCTATTAATTGGAATCATTCAGGCTGCCACTTCAATTCAAGAGATGACCTTAAGCTTTATTCCAAAACTAGGAGTAATGGTTTTGGCACTTATGGCTTTTGGAGGTTGGCAGATAGCAGTAATGGTAGATTTTTTTCAGCGTATTTTTGAACGTATTCCACAATTGTTTATGTAATGGATTTTTTGGTTACTGAAGTTGTCGAACGATTTTATGCGTTTATGGCACCAATGATACGTATTTCGGCATTTTTATTAGCAGCGCCGTTTTTTTCAATTCGAGCGGTGACAGTAAGGATAAGAGTTTTGCTAGCTTTCGTGCTCACTTGGATGATTTATCCTCTTGCCGAATGGCCAGTGTTAGATCCAACTTCTGCTGAGGGATTGAAAGCGATTTTTGCTCAGGTCTTTATTGGAGNGNTGATGGGNCTACTACTTCAAATAGTAAATGCTGCNTTGATCATAGGTGGGCAAGCAGTTTCAGCNTCAATGGGACTTAGTATGGCNAATATGGTTGATCCNAGTATGGGGAATGTTCCAGTTATAGCTCAGTTTTTTGTNATATGCTCAACACTAATTTTTCTTGGTCTAGGTGGNCATGTTTTAGTTATTAGNTTNTTACTCGAAAGTTTTATGCTGGTTCCTATTGGATCTGTGATTGAGTTACAGCAGTTACTGGAGCTTACGATTGAGTGGAGTGCAATGATGTTTTTGGGAGCTATTTTAATTGGACTACCCTTGATGGCCTCGTTGCTTTTCATAAATATTGGTCTAGGAATTATTACTCGGGCTGCACCTGCATTNAATATTTTTGCTGTTGGTTTTCCAGCAATGATATTAGCGGGGATAGTATTACTATCACTATCGATGACTAGTATTGGATACAGAATTCAATGGCTATGGCAAGAATCGTTTGAAATCATTGGACAAGCTCTGGGTATTAGATGATGGCTGAACAAGACCAAACAGAAGAAAAAACAGAAGAACCAACTGCCAAAAGACTTGAAAAAGCGCGTGAAGATGGTCAAATTGCNCGCTCTCAAGAACTCTCCGTTGCGGCAATGATGATTGGAGTTGCTAGTTTTATGTACCTTTTTGGAGGAGGCATTATCACCAATATTGCCAATATATTTAGAGAGGGTTTTGTATTTGATCGAAAGGATATTTATTCTGACAATTTATTGCCAATAGCTTTTGGATCTCATGGACTTGAAAGCATGCTTGCGATTTTGCCAATTTTTACCTTGGCAATAATAATTGCTATTGGTGCANCAGGATTGATAGGCGGCTTTAATTTTTCAATTAAAGCATTTGCACCAAAGGCGAGTAAAGTCAATCCACTCCAAGGTTTCAAAAGAATGTTTGGGCTGATGGCCCTAGTCAACTTAGCTAAAGCTGTTGCGAAATTCTCGCTGGTCGGTGGGGTGCTCTTTTTAGTTATAAGTAGCGATTTCTCTCAGTTGATTGGTCTTGGATTTATGACTATTGAATCTGGGCTCAGCTCAGCTGGTGCGATGATTGCTAAAGGTGTTGTCTTTGTTACCCTCACATTAATAGTAGTGGCAGCAATCGATGTTCCTTATCAGGTGTTCGAACATAATAAGAAACTGAAGATGTCGAAAAAAGAAATTAAGGACGAATTGAAAGAAACACAAGGCAGACCTGAAGTTAAGCAACACATACGTAAAAANCAACGTGAACTTGCAATGAACGCAATGATTGACGCGGTGGCTGANTCAGATGTGGTTATTGTAAACCCGGAGCATTTTGCAGTGGCATTAAGTTATGATCCGTCAAGCAATGGTGCACCAGTTATGGTAGCGAAAGGNGTAGATTTTCTTGCTGAAAAAATTAGGGAAAAAGCAAAGACAAATGGCGTTCCAATTTTTGAGGCACCCCCTCTAGCAAGAGCCATATATTTCACAACCGATTTAAATCAAAGTGTTCCTGAGGGGTTATATTATGCCGTTGCTCAAGTTATTGCTTATGTCTTTAATCTTAACAGTCTCAATAAAGGTGCATCGATGTCTAAAAAACCTGTACCCGAGGTTCCCGATAACATGANATTCAGTATGACTGGCACGTTGATTGCATCTAGCTAAAGTATACAGTAGAGGTATCAAAAAAATGACACAAAATATAAGCAGTCAATCAGAAAGTTTAACGAAGTTTTTTGAATTTCAGCGTTTAGAACATCAGGCATCGCAACTNGATGAGGGCGTAAATGCGCTTCTCAATGAAAACAAGGGTATTGCTTTAGTAAGTGACAACAAACGTTGTCTGGAAAATAGTTATCGATCTCTACTGAAAGAGTTAAATTCAAAAGACGATATAACAGTGTCTCAGCTATCTTCAACTAGCACCGAGGCTCTTATTAAGATGTTTAACCAAATTATGGGTTCTGTTTCACTTGATACAGCCCTTAGGCCAGCGGTTGACTCGATGGCTATCAATGTACTACTTGTTAATGATGCACACCTCGTTTCTGCAGAACAGTGGTTTCTTCTTTCGCAGTTGACCAGTGATTTTCCTGGAGCTCAAATTCGATTTGTCTTAGTTATAAACAGTGAGGANTGGCCTAATTTTGAGAATGTTATTGACGAGTTTAAGGTTGAAATGCACATATGTCATCTGTCTGAGAACACTATAAGTCATCCTGAAAGTATTTTGACAGTTGCAGAGGAGAATGGATATAAAAATGAGGTGGAGGAATTACTTACGGGCTTAGCTGAAACCTCTAATTTAGTTACTGATGATAGTTCTGAACCTATTGTTTTGCAGAGCCAAAAACTTAAAACGGGAAAAATTATTGAAGCTAGCTCTTCAAATGCGGATAAACAATCCAAAACAAGAGTTTGGAATTGGCCGCTCACTTCGCTGACTTTNTTAAGTTTAATAGGTGTCATGATTGTTATGTCGATATTTAAACCTGACTTGATCGGTAGTGTGAAAAGTGAGATAGCACTGATGTCTGAAGAAATTAATTTTGGGGCTATTGTTGCCAGGGGGAAAATGCCGGTGACTGAATTTGTCCCAGTCACTCATCATACATCGATTACGAAGAAGCTGGATATAGACAAAATTACTATTGAGAGACCAGAAAACAAAACGGCTTCCTTAAACTCAATTGTTTTATCATCGGAAGATACAGACTACTTTGTTCAGTACAATGTTTTTAAGGAGATTAATGCAGCTAAAAGTTATNTGGAAAGTAATCCTNNCTTAGGAAGAAGNACAACTCATNGATATATCAATTGCTGATGAGGTTTACCATGCGCTGTTGGCTGGTCCATTTCCAAGTAAAGATAGCGCGATTTTCCATGCAATGACTCCTGGCATGCCAAAAGATTTCTGGGTGCGGAATGCCGAGCCATTGAAAGACTTAGTCAGAATCTAGCGATAAACTGCTTTGATACAAATTTAAGATGTGATTTTATTTGTCGATTATAAAAGTATAAAAATTTAAATTAACACGGAATTTAGGCATGGGTATTTTTAACCGTAAAAAGAAAGACGGATCGAAAGAAGAAGNAAAGAAAGATAAAAAAGGAGCATCATCCGATTCAGAGAAGTCAGGCGATGAGCAGTCTGAAAGACGTGCGGCAAACATCAATGCGGCTGCGGGTTTTTCTGATTCTCTAAAGAAAAGCTCTAGANCGACCAATCTACTGCTGTTGGTCTCCATGTTGGTTTTTTCACTTGTTATTGGCGGATATGGTTTCATGACGCTTCAAATGGGCGCAAAAATTCAAGGCTTAAATGACAATATGCAGGCTACTGTAGAAAAAGTGGATGAGCTAAANAATATAATGAAAATCCTTACAGAAACTCAAGGTGAGTTTACCAATCAACAAGAGATGCTCGGCCAAGCAGTCGCTAGTGCNGGGACTTCGGTAGAAGCATTAAAGANAGATATGCCAGATGCAGCAGCAAAGAAGGTCAGCAAAGAAACTGATAAAGTTGTATCTCAAGTGAGATCACTGAGTCAGATTGTCTCAAAGCAAGGTAAAGATATAACTCGGGCTTCAAAAATTATTGAAGGTTTGAGCGGACAATTGAATAGTTTTGAAAGTCAATTAGCAGAATCTGAAAAACTAAATTCTGATGTGGAAGCTCTAGTAACACTTGAAAGAGCGAAATACTTAGAGGTATTAGAGCGACAAGCAGATTTGCAAGAAAAACAAAGGGGACCGGCTCCTATTGAAGTTCCTAGAGATCCAAATCTAATCTTTTATTCGATTCAATCACAGCAACCTTANAAAGCTGCTATTCAGTGTTGAGGTGAGTGCGCAGTTTTTTCACTGTACTGGAAAGTATTTGGCTTACTCTTGATTCACTAATATCCAGTACAGCNCCAATTTCTTTGAGGTTCATTTCCTCNACATAGTATAGAGANATAATTGTTTTATCTCGTTCAGGCAATGATTCTATTGATCCCTCCAAGGCATTTAAAAGTTGGGCATCTGCTAACTCAGACTCTGGTTCATTTATTTCATTTGATGGGATTTCTACATCGTCCATAACCTGAGATTCAAGCGAGACTGTTTGGAATCTATATGCGTGTGTTCTTTCTTTATGAAAGCTTTCAAGGTCCTTTCCCATGAATTCGGCTAATTCTGTCTGGCTAGGTTCTCTTCCTAATTCTGATGAGAGNGCAGCNGTTGCCTCATTATGATCTCTAATGTTGACCATGGCAGATCTTGGCAAATAAGACAGCTTTCTAACTTGATCCAGTATCGCACCTCTGATCCGCGTTCGGGCAAATATTTCAAATTCAACTCCTTTGGAATCATCAAAAGATTTCGCCGCTTCAATAAGTCCAATAGTGCCAACCTGAATTAGTTCATCAATCTCCATGAAGTTTGGTAGACGCGTTTTAAGATGCAGTGCTACCCGCTTAACTAGGCCAATATGCTCCAGCAGCCTATCATTTTCTTTGTTGGTATTTAAGACTTCTTGGTACGCATTAATTTCGGACATTCTTTATTATCCTACTTTTACTTGATCAGCCACAATTCTTTCTAAGAAAAATTGTAACCCTCCTGAAATTCCAATATCAGGACNTTGACTGTNTATGATTTTTGCTAGCTCTTTAAAATCTCTGGTAGCGTTANTTGAGGGCGCAAAATCAAGCAGACATTTCGATGATTTTGTCGCTCTAAGAACCATCTCATCTGCAGTGATTGAATGTAAATAGTTCACCTGGCCNCCAAGAAAGTTTTTGACAACTGTATTGATATTCTTTGANAGACGAATTCCNTCTGANTGNGAGGTAACCGCGTTAGGNATTAACCAAATATTATCCAAGNNATAGTCTTGCAACATAACTTTTATTGTTGCNTATGCATCAGCTATTGATGAAGGTTCGTTTTTAAGGACAATATANCGTCTTTGACAAGCACANAAAAAAGTCATAACAGAATCTGAAAGACCNGCGGCCATGTCGACAATTAAATAATCAATGTCTGACTCTAATTCTGAAAAGGCTGATATTATGCTTGCTGTCTGTTGCTCATTCAGCGATGCCATGTGCTGTATACCACTCGCACCCGGAACCAATTTAACTCCAAATGGCCCCTCAACTATGATTTCTTCAAGACTTTTTTCGCCATCTAAAACGTGGCTGAAATTAAATGGTGCTTTGCAACCAAGCACGATCTGAGCATTAGCAAGCCCGAGGTCAGCATCAAAGAGCATCACTTTTTTACCTTGTGATGCTAGAGAAACTGCTAAATTTGCTGATATTGTCGTTTTCCCAACACCACCTTTGCCGCTTGCGACACCAATAACTTGAGTTGGGGTATTTTCTGTCATACCTGGATCCGGGTCGTATTCAAGAATTAATATTCTCGTCTATCATTATCTGCGAGTCAAACTAAACTCAGCTGCATGTTTTGTATGTTTGCTGACACTAAATCTATCGTATTGAGTTGCTTGAGTGGAGTCATCATATTCCCATCCTCGTTTGCAATTGAGAGGGGAATACTTTTATTGATGAGTGCGTTTATGATCGGCCAAACATCAATGTCTTGGTTGTATCTAGACAGTAAGACGCTGCTCCATTGAGTATTACTTTGTTTTACAAAACGAGTAATGGAAGCCTCTGATGCATCTGATGACACGATTAAATGTTTATTTAAGTGAACTTTTTTAATGTTTAAATCGTTCATGGTTAGAGCGTCGTCTCCACAGGTATCAATTAGAATCAGACTTTTCTCTGACAATTCTTCTAGAATTATTTCAAGTGACTCTAAAGTTGTGGCTTTGTAACTTTCCACGCCAGCTTGACCGCAAAGTAACTGAATTTGGTTCCATGCACCTATTCGACTGTCTCGGTAGCTAACCACGGCGACATTTTGCTCTCCAAGTTCTGAGGCTTTCTGTCTTGCGATTTTTGCTATCATCATCGTTTTTCCAGCACCTGGAGACCCTGCAAATAAATGATTTCCGTTCATCTTTGTCAATATATCTTGTGTTGCTAAATTAGCATTAATTATTTCTGTTATCTTGATAATAGCATCTTCTACACTCGATACCTCACTAACTACACTGGTTATTAACGTTCGAAGAGAGAGAGACAAACCAGTTTCACTCAGTGCTTTGATCAGGGGTTGAATTTTGTATGAAACAACCTCAATCCCAGGCCATGTCGCGAGTTGTTGAGATAACAAAATCTCTCGTCTCATAACTGAAAGCTCGCTTTTAACCAAGGATACAATCTCTTTGGCTTGTCGTGTTTCTTGTTGTTCCATTTTCTCTGTTAATACTTTCTCAGCATCTATTTGCATTTGTTGTGAAGATTCATTATCGCTAGTTGACTTGAGATCATTAAAAACACTTGAATCCAAAACTTCATCAAAAGTAGTGTTAGTTGTTTTTATGTCATTATTAGACGAGCTTTGAGAAGCAATTTGGATGTCTTCGAGTGCCTCATTAGCATTATCCTCAAGATCTACTGCAACAATCAGTTCAGTTTTATTTTTCGCGCGCTTATTTGAAATTACTAAAGCGTCTTGCCCAAATAATTTATGAACTTGATCCATTGCGGAGCGACTATCTTTAGCGAGTATTCTTTGTAATTCCATTATTTTCTTCCTATAAATTATTGTTCATTTGTATCTACATCTATTGTTGCAACGACATCAACTGCTTGATCATCAGGGATCTCACTGTATGAGAGCACTGTTAGATCACTTAACCGATGCCGGATAAATTTTGAAAGCCAAGGTCTTATGCCAGGTGAGACGACTAAAACAGCAGCACTTCCTTGATCTTCAATTTCTCGGGTATTTTTTGCAAGCGCACTAATAAGGCTTTCTGCGAGTCTCGGCTCAATAACTAGCCCTTGGCTAGAACCATTCTGTTGTAAGATATTATTAAGCATTTGCTCAAGTGCAGGATTTAATGTCATAACCGGCAAATTGTCATCAACATCCACCAATCCTTGTACAATCATTCGGCCTAATTTGGGTCTAACAGCAGCGGTCAACTCGTCCACATCCTGTGTTCTTGAGCTTTCTGTGGCCAACACTTCAATAATTGTCCTCATATCCCTGACCGATACTGACTCGTCGAGTATGTTTTGCAGGACTTTTGTAATCGTTGCGAGCGAGAGTTTTTCAGGCACAAGATCTTCAACAAGCTTTGGAGATCTTTCTGCGACCTTGTCCAAAAGTTGCTGTGTTTCGTCATGACTTAGCAATTCTGATGAGTTATTTCTTAAGAGCGTATTCAGGTGCGTAGCAATAGCTGTTGCGGGGTCGACCACTGTATAGCCAAGTGTCCTTGCATAGTCTCGTTGTGCTGGATCTATCCATACCGCATCGAGTCCAAATGCTGGTTCTTTTGTTGGTGTTCCCTCGAGTGTCCCATGAACTTGACCAGGATTTATGGCCAATTCTTGGCCAATCTTAATCTCACCCTTACCTCTGACTACGCCATTCATCACTATATTATAGACGTCTGGTTCTAAATCTAGATTGTCCCGAATTCTAATTGGTTGAACCAAGAATCCTAATTCAGCAGATAGTTTTTTTCTAACTCCTTTTACTCTGGGGAGCAACTGGCCGCCGGTCTCTGGGTTAACAAGTGGGATTAATCCATATCCTATATCTAATCCAACAAGATCAACCTGATCGACATCATCCCAATCCAGCTCTTCCTTATTAGTGTCGGTTGCTTTCGTGGCAACGGCCGCTTGTGTAGCAGCCTGTTCAATTTTCTTATCAGCATTTTTGGATAAATAGTAACCCGTCACTCCGGCAGCTAACCCGAGTGACAAAAATATAAAAGAGGGCATTCCGGGAACTAAGCCAAGCAATATTATAATTCCACCAGCTACTATAAGCGCCAGTGGATTACCTAACTGTGTGCTTGCCTGTGTTGTCATCGACTCAGAAGTTGTAACTCTCGTTACTACAATGGCTGTAGCTAAAGACAGAAGTAGCGAAGGAATTTGGGCGACCAATCCATCACCAATGGTTAAAAGAACATAAATACGCCCAGCCTCTGTAAAGCTCAAGTCATGTTGAGAGATCCCAATGGTGAGCCCACCAATAATATTAATGACTAAGATTAACATTCCAGCAATCGCGTCGCCTCTAACAAACTTAGACGCACCATCCATCGATCCAAAGAAATCTGACTCTTGAGATATCTCTTCCCTTCTTGCTCGAGCGATCTCTTGATCAATAATACCGGCATTAAGATCGGCATCAATTGCCATTTGTTTTCCTGGCAATGCGTCAAGAGTAAACCTTGCTATTACCTCAGATACTCTTCCAGCACCTTTGGTGACAACAATAAAATTTATAATCATCAAAATTGCAAAAATTATAAAACCAACTACATAATTTCCACCAATTACGAATTCACCGAAAGCCTCAATGACTTTTCCAGCAGCGTCAGAGCCCTCATGCCCTTTAACCAAAACAAGACGGGTTGAGGCGACGTTCAATCCGAGTCTCAGCATTGTTGCTATTAACAAGATGGTCGGGAAAGCTGAAAAATCTAGGGGCTTGGAGCTATTTATTGCGATCATTATGATCGTTACACCCAACAAAATGTTAAATGTGAATAGAAAATCTAATAGGAAAGATGGGAGTGGTAAAATTAGCATCGAAATAATTAACAAAACGATCGCTGGAATACCAAGTCCAGAGAGTTCAATTTTCGACATATCTTGTCGGATGTTTGACAGTATTGCGTTAGCCAATTTTAAAAACCTCAATAAAAACAACGATTAATTAAAAATGTAAACCAATTTCAATAAATATTTTTGTGTTATCAATACTTAAGAGCAATTTGTGTGCCAAATGGAATTTATAATTTAATAGAAGAGCGACTCATGTAATTAGGTTGATAGATCGAAGTTTTAACTCAAGCATTAAATAGTTCTGTCGATTGACTCTGTATGGATTAGTTCGTTTCACATAGTGAATTTTTATTAACAGATTTCATAAAGGGAGCTCGTTTATGAAAGCAGATCAAAACATTTTAGGTAGTGTATCGGTAACATTCCGCTTAGCTATGCTACCTTTCATTGTGTTACTGGTTACCAGTTGCGCAACAAATATGGAAGATTATAATTCAGCTTTGGTTCAATCAGTGATTGATCGAAATAGCAATATTATTGCTACTGGTTATGCAGTAATAAGTGTTCAGAAAGCAGACACGCCTGCCCAACAGAGATTATTATCAATTAGGGCATCGAAGCTGGACGCATATAGAGTTCTGATGGAACAAGTATATGGTCAATATTTGGATGCAAACACGACCGTTTCGGAAATGGTTGTGCAAAGCGATACTTTCAGAGCTAAAGTTCAGGGCGTCATATATGGTGCCACGTTAGTCAGTATTACACCGGTTGGAGATAACACATACGAGACTACGTTATCATTGAAAAAAAATGTGGTTGATGATCTACGNAAGTTGTACTTGGCCTCAATGAGTTCTCAAGGCTCATTTGTTACTGGATCATAATAAGTCACCGTGAAATCTTATACATAAAGGCACTGTGATGTATAAATATTTTAAAAGCGACGCATCTGCGAAGACGTTAGCGTTTTATCGCAGTAGCCTTTTTTTACTTTTTCTTTTGATGTCTTCAGTATCGTTGAATGGACAAGAATTGGACGCCGAAGAAAAGCTATCAGCTATCAAAAATTCATTGGTTGACTTGGCAATTGATTCAAAAGTACGTATTGGAGCCGCAGCATTTATTGATTCAAATGGCGCCTTGCATGAATCATCTACCATTACCAGTGACGTCTCAGTAGGTGGTATAAGGGTACTTTCATATTTGAAGGAGGCGGGTATACCTCTTGCCACTATTAATGCCAATGTTTTTCCAGAGCAATCCTGTTCTGACTCAGGGACAAAAACTAAACGGCAGGCTTTAGTCAGATTATTAAGTGATAAGTCTTATCACTCCTATCAAAGAGTTGGTGATCATTATCTTAATGAAATCGGTGAGTTCATCGAACACAACTTAATTAGTGAGTTAGGCAGCTCTAATAATTGGAAGGTATCCAAAGATCACGAGTACCGAACTTCTTATGAAAAATATGTCAGTTCAAGTGCATCGGATAATGCAAATTACCGTTTTGAAATTAATTTAAGTCATAAGGATAGTTTGAGCTTAAAAAAAGCTGGTGAAACTTTGGTTAGCCAATCCTTAACTCTACCCTATAATTTTATTACTTGGGGTAACCCTCATTTGTCAGATTTATCATTCGAGGGTCGATCAGCTGAACATTTGTTGCATTATAATCTCGTGCTTAAAGACGCTAAGACAAACGAGATTTTGTGGGAGCATAAATCAAGACTTCATTACCCAAAGATTAGTAAGAATTACAAGAAAGAGATTATTCCAAATAAAATGCGACGTGATATAAAAATAATCACNGAACACTTAGTTAAAGAGGCAACGTCATCGCTAGAGTGTTCTGTCGATTATTATCAACTTGGTGTAGTATCTGGTAAGGATAATGAGTACAAAATCTATGCAGGACGAGAGGTTGGTATTCAGGTTGGCGATCAGTTCTTGTTAAGTATTGATTCCAACATGTTTACTCNACCTTTCAATGACTCAAATTTAACTGGACTCGCTTTGGCGAGAGTCAAAAGAGTTGATGAAGAAACAGCAGTATTGCAACATTTAGCAGGAGCCAAACCAAATGGTTTGGGTAGTATTAGTAAAAGTGTTGGTGTCTTATTTTAAATGGGTCTATCTGACAGACTAGGAGAATAGTATTTTGAAGTATAAATTATCTAAACTAGCGCTTTGTTTTATAGCGTTCATGAGTTTTTTCGTAAAGGCTCAGGGCAATATGCAAGAGGCAGAAAAAGCCCTAGATGCCTTGATGTCAGACGTAGTTAATATCGACAAAAAGAGTTCTGTTGCCAAGAAGTCCAAACCAACCCATTATAAAATTGTTTATGGAGACACTTTAGATCAAATAATAATCGATCATGTTGAGAAGATGCCAGTTCGTAAGGACATACTTAAAAGAGCCATAGTGCATGCCAACCCTCAGGCCTTTAATCGAAATAACCCTAACTGGATGATATCAGGCAGAAAATTAAAGCTGCCTGACGTAGATGATTTGAGTAAGCTNATTTTTACGGATTCAGCAAGAGCTGAAATGCTGAGGGGGAAAGATCGTGACAATTGGGTCCGTCATCCATAAGCAAANNNCAGNNATTTAACNCAGANTAGCTCAATCATGCTTGGTACTGAACAAGTAAATCTAATTCCNCGCATGGCAACCCCGCTATTAGANGGCGTGGAATCAATTCGGATAACCGANCAAGTCGCNAAGTCAATGGGCCTTCAGGATAATCAAATAGTCAGAGGAGTCATTGAGGATCGCCAAGGAATAATTCGACTTATATTAAATAATCGTGACTTTGAGCTTAAATCAAATAAAAAGTTTAAACCTGGCGATGCCATAAACTTCCGTGTACAAAATACTAAATCTGGCGTGACTTTAAATCCTGTTAGCAATAACACAAGTCCGACAAGCTCTGTCCCATCAATAAATAGTCTTCTGTCTGGTGGCGATGTTTCAAAAATTCTCTCGTTATTTTATCGACCAGCTCAAGCATCGTCGCTCGCTAAATTTTTTGCGCCTGAGTCCTTAAATCAATTTATGGCAGAACTTGGTGAGAAGGGTAAAGAAATTCGATTAAATCAGCTGATGACAACGATGCGAAATTTTTCACCAGAAATGGCTCGTTCTGCTATGCAAAACTCAGGACTTTTTGGAGAGTCAATGTTGAGTAAACAATCTTTAAATAGATCGGATCTGAAACATATATTGAGAACATTGCTAACGTTTACTTCATTAGGTACTTCGGAAAGAACTCTAATTAGTCAGGCTATCGATGAGATAGAAAGCAATCAATTAGATAGCTTGTCCGCTCAAAAAAATCGAGATGTCTCTTACAGTTTTGTCATTCCTTTTTCAGATAGCGATCCGGTTGAGATCAACATCGAAGCCGAAGCTGACTCAATTGAGCAAGAGTTTCATAATGAGTCGCAAGTAGATGAGTCTGATCAATTTTCTCGTAGAAACGACTCGCCATATAAATGGGTTGTGAATCTATATACAGATTCAAAGGAACTAGGAGAAATTTGGTCTAAAGCCACTTTTAAGAATGCAATGACAGTTGAAATGATTCTTTGGGCCAGAAATGAGCAATCCGTTGAATTAGCTCAATTGGAAGAAAATTACTTGAAAGAATTATTTGCTGGATTTGGAATTTCTTTGGAAAAGTTTGTCGTCTTGAATGCGGAAAGGCCTCGAATTGAGAAATCTTTAACTGGTCCTGGTCAAGTTTTGGATGTTCGAACATGAATAAAAAATCAATAAAAAAAGCAATCGCCTTAGAGTATGGCAAGAATCCAATCCCACTTTTGACAGCAAAAGGAGAAGGTAAGGTAGCTGAGGCTATAATTGAGGAGGCAGAAAAACAGGGAATTTATATTGCGGAAGATCCTCGATTGGTCTCTCTTCTAAGTCAGGTAGAATTAAACGAGGAAATACCTGAAAATCTTTATGTTGCTGTTGCAGTAATTTTATCTTGGGTTTATTGGTTGAAGGGAATGAAACCGGATGATACTAATAATAGATAATTATGCTTTGCCCATATTTTGCCGAACTTTATTATTTCTAACCTTTCCTAAACGGTCATAAACCTCGACAGAATTTAGAGGGTCTGGTGTTTGAATTGTTTTAAGTGCACCTTTGATCGATTCAAGTTTCCTGTTTATAAATATTTCATTTCGCCTATGAAGATCTTTGCATTCAGAAATTATTTCCATAAGCTTGTCCCAAGTACCAAGCATCATTTTTGCAGATTCCGAGTCAGGATTGCTTTTGACTATGTCCGATAATCTGTCATCTGATAGAAAAGTTAATATTTCCGCTTTTCTTGGTTGTAACTTTTCAAAACCATTTATATCTTGCTTTTTTAATGATTCAAACTCTTGTTCTAACAAACCCTTCAAGTCGTTAGCTTCTAAAATCGCTTTAGAGAGATCAAAATTTTCCATAAATGTCCTNTCTTTTTTACCCGCTTCAAAAAAGCCGCAGTCAAAAACTGCGGCTTACCCGAATTCTACTTATTTTTTAATTTCATTAGCTACCAATCATCTTTTCTAATGCNATAAAACTCTCAGCCACTTTCTTTGAATTAATAGGATAGTTACCCTCTTGAATGGCAGATTTTATTTGAGCGACCTTGGCTTCATCAAATTCAGCTTTTGCAAGCGAGCTTTTTGCAGCATGGCTTAAAATGACTTCATCTTTTTGAGGAATTACACTCTTTTGCTGAACTTCAGACTCAACCTTCTGAGGTTTGTCTTTGTCAGCACTAATATTCAGTTGTCCAGATGACCGGCCTAATTGCGAAATAGGATCTGTCATAATCACTCCTTCTATGAACTCGAAGTTCAAAATTTTTAGTTATCAACTAGTATATCGGCAGATGATTTAATTTCTATAGTAAAAAGTGTAATTTTTTTAAATTCCCTTTGTTTTGCCAGGCCCTGTAACGATCGCACGAACAGTCTCCCCTGACTCTGGGTTCATTAAATTTACTTGATCATCGAGCTTTCCTTCTTCAAGGGCTGTCATTCGTATGGAAATGAGCAGCTGACCCTTGCCTGTCTCCAATAACACACTATCTCCCTTTTTTATCATAAGGGCGCGTTTAATATCTGAGAGTCGTATTGGATTTCCTGATTGAATGGTGCGTAACGCTTCCATGTATTCTAGGTCATCGATTGACTTTAAAGAATCTGCAGCGGGCTTTCCATAATATTCGATAATTTGCGTATTTCCTTTCGTAATTTTTTGCCCAGGGGTGATGATTTTTGCCGCGGCTAACAATTTATGTTGCAGTTTTATATCTGAGTAAGATAAGACAGTGCCGGATCTTAAATCTCGTGACGCAACAGAGTTTATGAATACGCCCTCTATCAGGAGTTGATTTTTACTAATTTTTGCAGCGCTTTCTATCACCTGCTGTACATCGGTTAATTGCACTTGTGATCCTTTCGTAAGATCTTTCAAGAGTTTGTATACTTTTCTGCCTTTTGAAATATGCCTGAGTTCGGCAATCTGATCTTTTTCCACGTTAGTGTTTAGTACCATATTATCCACCAAGCTATTCTCCTGTAATAGACCTCGCTTGCTGACTTGAGTTTTCGTGAGCATTAGATCCTCTAGTTTTAGCACAGTTCCCGCTGGAAAATTTTCTTTGTAGACATAGGTATTAGTCTCTTCGTTGATCGTTAGGCCGATATATGCACGCCACTGAATATCTTTACACTCTGCTAAGACTGTTTTGTTAGAACTTTGATATGGGAAACTAACTTCATAATTAATCTTGCATTGAGGAACGTTTAGTCTCCTATCAAGCGCTAGCACTTTGATCTGCTCCTCGCTAATGACTAACTCATTTGATACCCATATTTTGATATCAGAAATAAGATTTAGCCTAGTGTCTGTCTCCAAAGCCACTGACTTTTGAAACATTCCAAGTAGTACTAGAAAAAATAGTGATAGTTTAAATCGCATAACGCTAAAAGTATGGCTNACAAAAAAACCTGACGCAATACCGACATAGTGGCAAACANCATTGGCAAGCTNATGCCACATTAGCGNCAAGCAAATTGCNGTGGTTTTGAAGGATTNCAATAAGTNATTGAAATAAAACAAAAAAAATATAGCTTTTNGAGTTTATAAAAAAGTTGGCACCTCTTTTGCTTTATTGGGTTGTAGAAAACCNATTTGTATACATCGGCATGGGTTATAAAAACTTTAATTAAAGATAAATTATGAAAATATTTAATAACACATTTGCACAGGCTGAAACGATGTTAGCGCTTCGTGGGAGAAGAATGGAAATCTTATCTCGCAATATTGCAAATGCAGATACACCTAACTTTAAAGCTCAAGATTTAGAGTTTAGTGATGTTCTTAAAAGTACTAAGTCGTCTTCAATTAAAGCCACGCACGCAAATCATGTGTCTGAGAGCTCATTTAAGGGAAAAGCAGATTTGATTTATACGGTTCCATTTAATTCATCCGTTGATGGCAACACAGTTGAGTTGAGTGTGGAGCAAGCCAAGTACGGTAAAGCCGCAGCACAGTACCAGGCTACGCTTAGATTTTTAGAGGGCGAGATTAGCGGTATCAGAAAAGCACTAAGAGGAGAATAACAATGTCGATCAATAATGTTTTTGGAATAGCCGGATCAGCGATGAATGCGCAAATGGTGCGGATGAATTCAAGTGCATCGAACATGGCTAACGCAAGCACAACTGCAGGTACTCAAGAGGCAGCATATAAAGCAAAGCGACCAGTGTTCGAGGCGATACTGTCTGAGCAGCAGACAACATTGGGGTCACCAACGGTTGGTGGAGTAAAAATTACAGACATTACTGTAGATGCAACGCCAAATAGTTCAATACACGATCCAGGACATCCAGATGCTGATGAAAATGGGATGGTGTATTTGTCAAATGTAAACGAAGTTGTAGAAATGGTTGATATGTTGGCTGCGGCAAGAAGCTATCAAAATAATGTTGAAGTTATGAACACAGCCAAGCAGCTAATGATGAAAACTTTAGATTTAACGAAGGTATAAGGATCGAAAAATGGTAGACACAATTTTAAATTCATCAATATTGACGTCCAACCAATACGCCAATCAGCAAAGCGCAAATGCTTTAGCTGAAGACGATTTGGGCAGAGATGCATTTCTTAAATTATTGACGACACAACTAACTAATCAAAGCCCACTGGATCCTATGGATAACGAGGCATTTGTAGCACAACTTGCTCAATTCTCGTCTGTTGAAGGCATTAAGGGAATGCAAGCATCCCTTGAGAATATGGTTTCTGGAATGCGACAAGAGCAAATGGTTGGTGGAGCGAATTTGGTTGGTAAAAAGGTAGTAATAGAGGGTGGCAGTTTTATTGGTGGTAACGGAGGCGAGTCTTCTGGAACAGTTAATTTACCTCAATCAGCTGACTCGGTCTCTTTTAGTATTTATAACACTCAAACTGGAGAATTAGTTTATAGCGAGACATCGTCGGATATTGATGCTGGATTCCAAGATCTTGAATGGAATGGAAGAGGGTCTCAAGGCGAGCTTGTGCCATATGGTAGTTATGCAATGACCGCTTCAGCGAATATTGACGGGAAATTNACTCCTTTGCAGGTTACCACAACCGCTGAGGTTAAAAGTGTTAAGTGGAATCCTCAATTACAACAACTTTCTCTTGAAATAGGCAATGGGGTTTATATCCCCCTTGCGGCTGTTGAAAGAATTAGCAATTAAAATTTTAAATTAAAGGAAAATAATATGTCTTTTTTTACATCACTGACGGGACTGAATGCAGCAGCAGCTGAGTTATCAATAGCGTCTAATAATATCGCGAACTCTAATACGACAAGTTTTAAGCGATCGGAAGCAAAATTCGGAGATATTTTTGCCGTCTCTGCATCTTCAAATGCGGCAACTGCAATGGGTGGAGGTGTTACCTTGAAATCCATCTCTCAGCAATTTTCGCAGGGTGGACTTCAGTTATCAGAGAATGCTCTAGATATTGCAATTACAGGCGAAGGATTCTTTCCGATGGCGGATGCTGACGGAAGCCAGCTTTATACTCGAAATGGTTCATTCATGTTGAATGATCAGAACCAGGTAGTTAATGCGGATGGTCAAACCCTTCAGGTACATCCTTTGACAGCTACTGGTCTGAGTGATTTTAATCAGGCATTGATTGACTTAGTATTGCCACGAAACATTGCGGCTGAGGCAACAACAGAGGTAGCTTTGGATGTCAGACTTCCAGAAGATTCTGCTGTTATAGGTGAAAATGGCGACATTGCTATTGATATTGCTGATGCAACCACATATAGCGAGACTCAGGCAATGACCTTTTTTGATGATGCGGGTGAGCCATATACGGTCACTATTTATTATCAGAAGATAGCGGATGACGTTGATGTTGGTGGTGTGATTCAGGATCAATACAGAGCAGAGATGTATATTGGAGATGCAGCTGTTGCAGCCAATGCTTTTGATGTGAGTTTTGATGCAGATGGTGCGCCGACTGCAGAGATTGCTGACCAGGTAATTGCTGCTTCAGCGATCGACGGGCGGACTCAAGACATCACAGTTTCTTTTGCACTTCAATCGCACACAAAAACGTTTGAAATAGTGGATCAAACGATTGATGGTCTTCCCGAAGGTAAACTTGTCAATATTAGCGTTGAAGGAAATGGTGCTGTACTTGCAACCTACTCAAATGGACTTCAAGAAGTTGCTGGACGAATCAATCTAGCAAGTTTTTCTTCTCCTCAAGGACTCACGCAACAGGGGAATACGAATTATAGAGCCTCTGGTAACTCTGGTGCGCTTGAATTTGGTGAACCTGGCAGTAATGGAATTGGAAGCTTAGCTAGTGGAGCCACCGAGCGATCGAATGTCGATCTTACTCAGGAGCTTGTTAATCTAATTTCAGCACAGAGAAATTTCCAATCAAACGCGAAGGCGATGGAGACCTCAGGAACCTTGACACAAACATTAATCAATATGCGTGGATAATTAAAGAGATAAGAAGTTATGGATAGATTAGCATTTACATCACTAGCGGCTGTTAATAATCAGTCAGAAATTAGAGCTCAAATTACTAATAATTTGGCTAACGTTTCAACTATTGGTTTCAAGGAAAGCTTTGCACTCGCCTCAAAAACGGTGGATGTTGATGGAGCGGGATTTGATTCAAGATCATCTGTAACAGTCGAATCACAAGATATTATCAACTTAACGCCAGGTGTTGCTAACCGAACTGGGAGGGCAATGGATATTGCTCTGAACGATGCGACAGTACTTGGTGTTCAATTAGAAAATGGAGAAGTTGGTTTCACCCGTCGCGGTGATTTAAGAGTAGCTCCGTCGGGACTTATAGAAAATGCGGCAGGACATCTCATTTTGGGAGAAGGGGGACCTGTTAACGTACCTCCAGGTCAACTTGTCTCAATAAGTCCCGACGGAACTGTTTTCGGCTCTCTGCCAAGTGAGCCTGCAACTCCGCCAATTGAGTTAGGCAAGCTTGTGTTGTTGGACGCAAGTGAAATGCCGCTTGTTAGAAGAGTAGACGGTTTATTTACTCCGCTTGATGCGCAATTTAAAAATGCACTATTCCCAACTGGGCCTAATGTTGCCTCATTACAAAGTGGTGCATTAGAAGGGAGTAATGTAAATCCGATCGAAGCCATGATCAAAATGATGGATTTTAGTCGATCATATGAGGCGCAAATAAAAATGATCAGTGAAATCAAGTCAATTGATGAGACTGGTTCAACACTAATGAAACTTGGTTAATTAAAGATTAAAGAAGAGGACTAACAATGGACGCATCACTTTGGATAGCAAAAACTGGATTAACTGCACAACAGACAAGAATGCAGGTTATTTCAAACAATCTTGCTAACGTTAATACAACCGGTTTCAAAAAAGACAGAGCCGTTTTTGAAGACCTACTTTATCAAAACATAGTGCCCGCAGGTGGTCAGGCAGATGCTCAGACACAAACACCAACAGGTCTTATGTTAGGAACCGGAACTAGGGTTGTGGCAACTGANAAGCTGCATGGGCAAGGAAATATTATCACCACAGAAAATGCGCTCGATATTGCAATTGCAGGTGAAGGATTTTTATCAGTACAGCAAGCAGATGGAACAGTCGCTTATACAAGAGATGGGTCAATGAAACTTGATGCTCAGGGTCAGCTTGTAACATCAGGTGGTGAGGCCATTATCCCTGCGATTCAGATCCCACAGAATGCGATTAGCGTCACTATTGGACGAGACGGCACAGTAACTGCTGAACTTGCGAACGGTGGTGGAGCTGCTCAGGTTGGCCAAATAAATTTATCNATCTTTGTAAATAACTCCGGACTCCGACCCATTGGCCGAAATTTGATGTCTCCNACTGAAGCTTCGGGTGCAGCGATTGTTGCCATTCCTGGAGAAGGAGGATCTGGAATGTTAATGCAGGGATCTCTTGAAGCGTCAAATGTGAATGTTGTCGAAGAAATGGTAAACATGATTGAGACACAACGCGCTTATGAAATTAACTCCAAAGCAATCTCGGCAGCTGATGGCATGCTTAGATTCTTGAACAACAATTTATAGGATAGACGATGAGGCTATTTAAATTATCTTCAATAGTATTTTTCATCTTACTAGGCGGATGTGCTGTGCAACCGAACATGAATCCAACGCCAGAATTTGCTCCGATACAGCCTATTCCACAGATGAAATCAAACATTGTGACGGGCGCTATCTTTACAAATGGAAGAGACTTATTTGGAGATTTACGAAGTTATCAAGGCTCAGACATTAAAGTTGGTGATTTGGTAACAGTTCTTCTAAATGAGACAACGCAAGCCTCAAGAACATCAGCCCTTGCTACAAGCCGAACTACGACAAATGA
>PALW01000037.1 GCA_002710745.1 Porticoccaceae bacterium | reverse complement strand
TGCAATCCTCGATGAGATAGAGAGCTCAGATTTTAGAGACGCTCCTATTCTTTTGTCAGGCGATTTGTCGGGTTGCAATAATGCTGGTTCGTATCAAATGCTAAACAAAATTTTACTTAACCGAAGAAAGGAAATTATTTGGCTGCCTGGAAATCATGATAATTTATATGAGATGAATGCTCACCTTACACACTATCCGAGATTATCAAGTTTGCAGTTAAATGATTGGTCAGTTATTACACTAAATAGCTCTAAAGCGAAATCTCCCGTAGGTTTTATAGATCATCAAGAGCTTCTTAAATTAGACCGTGAGTTATCAAAAGTGAGATCCCAATTTGCTATTGTGGCAATGCACCACTGCCCAGCTTCTATCGGTTCTGATTGGCTAGACGGACATCGAATTGAAAATCGAAATGAGTTATTCGGTGTTTTATCTAAATACGACAATGTTGTTTGTATTTTAAATGGACATGTGCACCAAAAATACGAAGGTATTTGGAGAGGTATCCCTGTCTACGCTTCGCCTTCTAGTTGCTTTCAATTTAAATGTAAAAGTAAGGAGTTTGCTATTTCAAATGAGCCGCCCGGTTACAGATGGCTCCATCTTTTTGATGACGGTACTTTAGAGACGGGCATAAAATATTTAGCTTAATTGTTTGAAAATTAATAATGGTAATTAAATAGATGTCTGATCGATTTTAAAAATAGATAGTAGTAATATAAATAAACACGAGACATTTCTTATGGCGACACTTCTTTATCTGCATGGATTCAATAGTGGACCAGGGTCTACAAAAGCTACGCAGACTGGCAATTGGTTTAAACAAAATGCACCACACATTAATTTTGTCTGCCCCAAGATATCTCCATTTGCAAAAGAGGCGTGCATCGCTCTTGAAAGACTAATATGTGAATCTCATGATCCAATCTCGGTTATTGGGAGCTCTATGGGCGGTTTTATTGGGACACATCTAATAGAGAGATATTGCATAAAAGGGGCGTTAGTGAACCCTGCTGTCAACCCCGCATTGGGACTTTCAGGATATCTTGGAGAGAATAGAAATTATTTGAGTAATGATGAGTGGGTTTTTAAAAGAAGTCATATTGATGAATATCGTGAAATCACTTATCAATCTATCAAGCAGCATCAGAATTACCTGATCTTATTGGAGACAGGGGATGAAATTTTAAATTATAAACATGCTGTTCAGTTCTATGACAAGGCATCTATAATAATCGAAGAAGGTGGAGATCATCGATTCGTAAGTTATAGTAAATATTTACCTACAATCTATGACTTCCTGTTTCCAAACGGTTAAAGCAAGAGTTTTTAAATGACTTTTAATAATTACAATGCAAAAGATATTGAAGTATTAACAGGCCTTGATCCAGTTCGAAAGAGACCGGGGATGTATACCGATACCAGTCGTCCGAACCATCTTGCCCAGGAAGTTATAGATAATAGTGTTGACGAGGCTCTTGCGGGCTTTGCGAAACAAATCGAAGTTACCTTGCATTCTGATGGCTCATTGTCTGTTTTAGATGATGGCAGAGGGATGCCAGTTGATCTTCATCCCGAGCAAAATAAGCCTGGCGTAGAAGTGATTCTCTCGACCCTACATGCTGGAGGAAAGTTCTCTAACGACAATTATCAGTTTTCTGGAGGTCTACATGGTGTTGGAGTATCTATTGTTAATGCACTATCGACCTCTCTTGAGGTGACAGTGAAGCGCGATGGAAAAGTACATCAAATGTTATTTAGTGGAGGTGAGAAGACAACCGAGCTTAGAGTCATAGACAGTTGTGGACAGAGAAATACAGGAACAAACTTGAGGTTCTGGCCAGATGAGAAATATTTTGATGCAATAAGGTTTTCGGTGTCTCGGTTACGTTATGTTCTGAGAGCAAAGGCTGTTTTATGTGCAGGATTGAAAGTAAGTTTTTTTGACGAAAATACTAATGAATCCGAAGAATGGTGTTTTGCGGATGGACTTAAAGATTATCTAATTGAGTCTTCACCTGATACTCAGGTGTTACCGGAGGAGCCTTTTATCGGTAAAACTTCATCACCGACGGAGTCTGTAGATTGGGCTGTTCAGTGGCTTCCAGAGGGGGGAGAGATAATCCAGGAAAGTTACGTAAATCTTATTCCAACGACACAAGGAGGGACCCACGTTAATGGAATGCGAACTGGACTTTTGGATGCAATGAGAGAATTTTGTGAGTTCAGGAGTTTGTTGCCTCGAGGTATAAAATTAGCGCCAGATGACATATGGGAGAAGGTCAGTTTTGTTTTGTCAGTAAAATTAACAGACCCACAGTTTTCTGGGCAGACGAAAGACAGGCTGTCCTCAAGAGAGGTAGCAGGCGTTGTTTCAGGAGTTTTCAAGGATTCATTTAGTCTATGGCTTAATCAACATGTTCTTGAGGGCGAGGCCTTAGCAGCCTTGTTCATTAGCTCTGCGCAACGAAGACTCAAAGCGGGTAAAAAAATAATTAGAAAGAAGATAACACAGGGCCCTGCGTTACCCGGAAAACTTGCTGATTGTTCAAGTNTTGATCCCAAGATGTGNGAGATTTTTTTGGTGGAAGGTGATTCAGCAGGAGGTTCAGCAAAGCAGGCTAGAAATAGAGAAAATCAAGCGATAATGCCGTTGAGAGGAAAGATTTTGAATACTTGGGAAATTGACTCTCAAGAGATTTTGGCGTCACAAGAGGTGCATGACATATCAATTGCCTTGGGAGTTGACCCAGCAGACGAAAATCTACAGGGATTGAGGTACGATAAAATCTGTATACTAGCNGANGCTGATTCAGATGGNTTACATATAGCCACTCTCCTATGTGCTTTGTTTGTTCGGCATTTTCGGTCCCTCGTTGTCCGTGGTCATGTTTATGTGGCAATGCCTCCATTATTTCGTATCGATGTTGGCAAGGATGTTTACTATGCTTTAGACGAAACAGAAAAAGAATCAATCATTGAAAGAATTAAGATTGCTGGTAAAAATTCTAAAATCAGTGTTCAAAGGTTCAAGGGGCTTGGCGAAATGAATCCATCTCAGTTGAGAGAAACNACAATGAATGCTGATACTCGTCGACTAGTTCAGTTGACACTAGATTCTAATGAAAACACCAATCACTTGATGGACATGCTTCTATCTAAAAAGCGATCTCCGGACAGACGTGTTTGGCTTGAAGATAAGGGTAATCTTGCGAATGTTAGTTAGTAAAAACTGAAAATGAGATATTAAGTGGACGAGACAATATCGTTTAATAAGCAGGGTTTTGAAACTAGATCAGTTGGTGATTTTGCCGAGACTGCATATCTTGATTATGCAATGTATGTAATTTTAGATCGAGCACTCCCTCACATNGGGGATGGCTTAAAGCCAGTGCAACGACGGATTATATATGCGATGAGTGAGCTCGGATTGCGCGCAGGTGCAAAATTTAAAAAGTCTGCCAGGACTGTTGGGGATGTGATTGGTAAATTTCATCCTCATGGAGATAGCGCCGCATATGAAGCAATGGTTCTGATGGCGCAGCCTTTCTCTTATCGATACCCTCTAATAAGCGGTCAAGGTAATTGGGGTTCTCCAGATGATCCAAAATCATTTGCTGCAATGCGTTATACCGAGTCAAAATTATCTGAGTATGCAAACATTTTGTTNTCAGAAGTCAGTGACGGTACTGTTGANTGGAGACCNAACTTCGATGCGACACTTGATGAGCCNATAATTTTNCCCGCCAANGTTCCAAATCTGNTGCTCAATGGNTCTACNGGAATTGCAGTTGGCATGGCAACTGATATTCCTCCCCATAACTTAGATGAAGTTGTTAGTGCTTGNCTTCATTTACTTGATAATCCAAAAGCTGAGGTTGAGACTATTTTTGATTTTATCAAAGGNCCAGATTTTCCGACTGGAGGCGAAATCATAACTTCTAAAATTGATATAAGGAACTGTTACCAATCCGGAAAAGGTTCTATCAAGATAAGAGCGATTTGGAGGAAGGAGGANGGAGCAATTGTTATTGATGCGCTGCCTTTTCAGGCTTCAGGATCTAAAATTCTAGAGCAAATAGCCTCGCAAATGAGAGCAAAAAAACTTCCTTTAGTAGAGGATCTCAGAGATGAATCAGATCATGAAAACCCTATAAGACTAGTTATAGTTCCACGATCCAATAGGGTCGATTTTGATGCGCTTATGGACCATCTTTTCGTCACTACTGATTTAGAGAAAAGTTATAGGGTTAATTTAAATATAATTGGCTTAGATGGTCGTCCAAGAGTAATGACTCTTCATCAAATTCTCAAAGAGTGGCTCAAATTTCGCAGGGAGGTAACTCGAAAGCGATTAAGTTTCCGATTAGAAAAGTTAAACAATCGTTTACATTTACTTGATGGGTTGTTAATAGCGCTTTTAAATATTGATGAGGTAATTAAGATCATTCGTGAACAGGATGAACCAAAAAAAGAAATAATCAGTCGCTTCAATCTTACTGTTACCCAAGCTGACTATGTGTTAGAAACNAAATTGAGACAACTTGCACGTCTNGAAGAAATAAAAATCCGATCTGAACAGACTGACTTAGCTGCAGAAAAATCGANTATTGAATTGANCCTAGAATCTGATTCTNGTTTAAAAACGCTAATGAAAAATGAGTTGAAAGAGNTATCTGAAAAATTTGGAGATGCTCGACGATCATNATTAAATGAGCGTAGCGAGGCAANTGCTTTTTCTGAAACCGATTTAATGACTGTAGATCCTATAACCGTAATTCTCTCAGAGAAAGGATGGATTCGAGCAGCCAAGGGTCATGATATTGACCCAAGTTCCCTGAGTTTTAAATCTGGAGATTCACTTTTAGCATCAACGATCGGTAAAAGTAATCAAAATGTATTCTTGCAAGATTCAACAGGAAGATTTTATGCAATATCAAGTCATACATTGCCCTCAGCGAGAGGCCAAGGGGAGCCGGCTAGCGGCAGGCTTAATCTGCCAGCAGGTGCGACTATAACTGGGTTGATTATGGGCCAGGAAAGTCAGGAGGTATTTGTTGGAACAAGCGCTGGTTATGGTTTTAGAACNACGATTAGTGATTTATATACAAAAAATAAGGCAGGTAAGGTGGTAGTTAAAATTCCAAATTCATCAAGCGTAATAGAGCCAAAACTAATTATGCACAATAAGTCTCTTATCGTTGCTGTAAGTAATGAGGGTAGGATGCTTGTTTTTGATCTTGAAAATGTTCCAAGATTGTCTAGAGGCAAGGGTAATAAGATTATAAATATACCCAATTCCAGGCTGCAGAAAGGAGAGGAATGGGTTGTGGACTATGCAATTATCAGCGAGGGAAGCTCGCTCGTTGTTTACTCGGGAAAGAGGTACCTTTCACTTAAACCAAACGATTTGCAACATTATATTGGTGAAAGAGGTAGACGAGGGCACAAACTACCTCGAGGTTTCCAGCGTGTTGATGCTCTGAGGGCGGAATAAGTAATAATTATATTTACTGCGAGCAAACGTTATTTATCTAAAAGTTTGATTCCTCTTAAAATATTAAGAGCTTCATATAGTTGATTATCTTCCATTATATTGGATGGCTGACTGCTTAAAGCGTTTTCTCCTTTTGATTCAGTATTTAGATGCCCTGTTAAGTTTTTTTCTCGTGCTCGGGTTGATGGTTTAAAAGGTTTAATTTCTGCGCGCTCTATGACAAGGTCTGGACTAATTCCTAGTGCTTGAATTGACCTCCCATTCGGGGTGAAGTACTTGGCCGTTGTTAACTTAATAGCACTGTTATCGTTAATGGGAACAACGGTCTGAACAGAACCTTTCCCAAAGCTCTGTGTTCCTAAGACAACTGCTCTTCTATTATCTTGCAGGGCTCCTGCAACTATCTCAGAGGCTGATGCACTTCCTCCATTGATCAGAATTATGATAGGGATTCCGCCACTAATATCAAATGGGTCTGCATAATACTCTTGATTGGAGTTAGGCAGCCGCCCTTCCGTATAAACAATTTTTCCACCTGTAAGGAGCATATCGGCAATTGAAATTGATGGTGGAACTAATCCTCCAGGATTATTTCGAAGATCGAGTACAAGACAATCTAACTCTTTTTTATTTGACTGCTCAAGTTTCAAATATTCATCTATAAAATCTTTATCAGAGGAAACTTGAAACTGGGCTATTCTGATATATCCAAAGTTTTCGTATAAAAGTCTACCTCGAACTGAGCTTATTTGAATTGTATCTCTGATTAAGTTTTTCGTAATTGTACGATCTTCGCCGTCTCGGAAGATTGTTAATTCTATTTCAGTACCTTTCTCTCCTCGGAGTTTATCTATTGCTTTCTGAATATTCATCTTGCTGACGGGGGATTTATCTAGTTCAACAATAAGATCACCTGAGCGAATATCATTTTCAGAGGCGGGTCCTCCATCTATTGGTGAGATGACCCTGATGGCTCCTTTCTCTCCAACTACCTCGATACCGAGCCCTCCGTACGCCCCAGTTGCATTCTCTTTCAAACTTTTATAGCTTTTTTTATTTAAGTAAGACGAGTGAGGGTCTAAATTTGACAGCATCCCCTCAATAGCACTCTCTAAGAGTTCCGTATCTGTGATTTCTTTGACGTAACCTGTGCGAATTTGCTCAAAAACTTGTGTAAAATTATTTATTTCGTTTATTGGTAATCTTGTGGTCGCTTCCTTTGACTTTTCTTCTGCATTAAGGGGAAAAATTGCGAGAAAAACCCCCACTATCAGAGCGAAAAATATTTTAAATTTTAAACACATAGTTGGACTTTTAATTTTTTAGCCAAATTTCTGGATTTTCTGGGATGCCTTTTTTCCTTATTTCAAAATATAGGCCCGGTTCGTATAAGCCACCAGTTTCTCCACTTAAGGCTATTATTTCATCAGATACTACCGTTTCACCAGCATTTTTGAATAATTCTTGATTATGTCCATATAATGTTTTGAAGTTGTCCCCGTGATCGATAATAATCAAAAAACCATATCCTCTCACGTAATTAGAGAAAACCACCCTGCCCCTATGGATAGCTTTAATTTTTGATCCAGGCTCTACTAATATAAGTGATCCACTAACGATGTTATTGTTTTGAATTTTCAGCTGATCTTTGACCTTTTGAGTTATTTCCGCCGGCCATGGTAATTGACCTTTATAATCCTCGAAAGAGGTGGAAATCACTGCTTTAGAATTGTTGATGGAAACACTTTCGGTTAATCGTTTAATGTCAGCATATTTCAATTGTAACTTTTCGAGCTGTTTTTTATTTTTTCCTCTGATAAGTGATAGTTCTTTGATTACTCTCTTTCTATCCTCTTTTTGAAGTTTTTTACTTTCATTTTCTTTTGCTAGCTTTTTTTGCTGATTTTGTAGTTCGGACAACAATATTTTTTTCTCTTCCAGGATTTCAGATTTAATCTTAAGATCACTTCGGTAGTGATCTATATTTTTATTATGATGCTCGAGTAAATATTTTTTGTATTTAAATAACCGAGGTATTAAGCTCGGATCGTCCTGGTTTAATAGAAGTTTGATAGGGCTGCTTTGCTCTAATTTAAATGTGTTTTTTATGACATCGGACAGTTTTTTTTCATTATTTTTGATATTCAGATTTATATCATTTAATGCTTGTTCAAGTTTGAGTAATTTGTTGTTATTAAATTTTATCTGATTTGAAATTTCCTTCATTCTTTTAAGATTATTGCTTTGACTGATCTCTATATTCTTAAGATCATTTTCGACTTCTAGAATTTTTGTTTCATTGGCGTCTAATGAATCTGAGTATAAGAGGATATCTGCTTGTATTTTTTGGGAACTTTCTTTTTCTGTTAAAAGGGAATTTGCCTCTAAACTTATTATGAAAGTGATTAATAATAAATATGAGAACTCAAATCTAAACATTTAAATACACTTGCACTTTTGAAATGTTTGAAGAAGTGATTATCTTGAGATTAGCGACGAGCCCGTCATTTCTTGAGGCTTGCTTAAGTCCAGCAAATCAAGAATTGTTGGAGCAATATCAGCAAGAGAACCTGATTTCTTCAGCAATAGATCTTTTGGCCCATGGTAAATAATTGGGACGGGTAGGGTGGTGTGTTGAGTATGCACTTGTTGTGTTTTTTCATCGAACATTATCTCTACATTTCCATGATCTGCCGTGATGAGTGCTTCCCCATTATTCGCTTTGATCACTTGCAATGCTTTTGTGACAAATTGTTCTACAGCTTCAACTGATTTGACAGCAGCTTGATAGTTTCCTGTATGTCCGACCATATCGCAGTTTGCGTAGTTGCATATAATCACATCATATTGTTGACTCTTAATTGCAGCTATTAGTCTTTCGGTCACTTCATTGCCGCTCATCTCCGGTTTCAAATCATAGGTTGATATTTTCGGGGATGCTAGTAAGGCTCTTTCCTCGCCCTCAAATACTGTCTCTCTACCTCCATTGAGGAAGAATGTTACATGTGCATATTTTTCTGTTTCGGCAATCCTAAATTGTTTTTTATGATTCTTTTCCAAGATTTCACCAAGGCAGTTTTTTATTTTTAGTTTTGGGAATGCACATGCGCAGTTTAGTCCCGAACCATAATCTGTGGTCATAACAAAGCTACCTAACTTGAGAAATTGGTGCCTTTTAAAGTGGTTAAATTCTTTGTCAACAAATGCGTGAGTGATTTGCCTCGCCCTATCGGGTCTAAAATTCATGAAAATCACAGCATCACCATCACACACTGAGTTTTCTGCGATAGATCCACTTCCGATGGAAGTTGCATTTACAAATTCATCTGTTTCATTTCTAGCATAAGCATTATCTAATGCTTCAATCGAATCTTTTGCAGAGTATTTGCCTCCCCCTTCAGAAATAAGTTTATAAGCACTCTCGGTTCTATCCCAACGATTATCTCTATCCATCGCAAAGTATCTGCCAATAACCGAAACTATCTTGGCGACACCAATACTTTGGCATAATGCTTCTATCTTAACTAAAGATGTGCGAGCTATTTTTGGAGGTGTATCTCGACCATCAAGTATGATGTGGACTTTTATGTTGCTTGAACCGCGTGCTGCCGCTAACTTAATTAATTCATATAAATGATTCTCATGACTATGAACTCCTCCACAAGAAAGCAAACCGAGCACATGAATGGACTTCTTTGCTTTGACTGCCTTATCAATTGCATCACAGTAAACTGTATTCTTATAGAATGATTTATTCTCAATCGCTTTGTTTATTCTAGAGAGGCTTTGAAAAATCACTCTACCAGCACCAATCGTTGTATGGCCTACTTCTGAATTACCCATTTGTCCTTTTGGAAGGCCAACATATTCTCCGGCTGTTTCAATCAAGCATTTTGAGGAGGCCGTATTCCAAAGACTATCCCATATGGGTCTTTTTGCATTAGCAACAGCATTAAAGTTTTTATCCTCACTGTGGCCGCATCCATCGAGAATAAATAAGACAGTTGGTCGGATGTTTTTTTTCATTTTAATTATTCATTTAAAAACTAATGGGTGTATTTACAGCTGAGCAATTTGTTTTGAAGTTCCTCGCAAATTGACAACTTCAACTAAGTATCAATTATAGTTTGTTATTCTTCAGCTCCCAATGGCTTTGTAAGGAGAATTAATTTTGGCATCAAAGTCA
This sequence comes from Porticoccaceae bacterium, assembly GCA_002710745.1. GTDB lineage: Bacteria > Pseudomonadota > Gammaproteobacteria > Pseudomonadales > Porticoccaceae > AAA300-D14. The sequence continues at coordinate 2,771 of PALW01000037.1, read as the reverse complement.
GCGAGCCAAGTAATGCTAGCATCATTGCCATTCCAGTAAGTATTCCAAAGTGAATTGAAGGCACAAAACTTGAAAAGGTAAGGATGGAAAAGCCTATGATTATTGTTATTGAGGAAATAAATAATGCTTGCCCTATCGTTGTGTGAGCATTGGTCAATGCTTTCGTATAGTTTTTGCAACTTTTAAATTCAGCTTTAAACCTAGTAATATAGTGAATGGAGTGGTCGACTCCTATTCCAATCGTTATTGCGGCGATTGTTATTGTCATTATGTTCAATGGGATACTCAATATACCCATACTACCAAGAATTGCTATGGCGGCTAGTATATTCGGCGTGATAGCGATTAATGAGAACTTTATGGATTTGAACAGTAATAAAAACATTAAAAATATTCCCAAAAGTACGGTCCCAAGTGTCTGGATTTGAGACTTATACAAAGAGTTGAGCATGTTTTCATATAATATAAATATGCCTGAGAGCCTTAATTGTTGGTCGCTTAGATTCAGTTCCTTGGCACCATATGTTTTTATCTTTTGAATTAAGTTCTGCCTATCAAGATTGTCATAACTTTCGATTATCCTAGCTTGAATCCGAACCTCATCTGATTTTTGTTCCCAATATGGCTTGATTAATTGATTAGTTATTTCTTCATTGAGAGTTTGACGCATTATGGCTAGTTCTAAATCATTTAAATTGCGGCCACTTAGATCTGTTGCGATCTCATGAAGTTGAACTAGTGATGCTACTTTTCCAATCTCTGGTATTTCTTCGAGATACCGATGAAGTCGTTCTAAATCATTTAAACCGCCAGATGAAAACCAATAACTTGGTACAATCATATTGTTTTGGTCCGTTTCCATATCAAACTGTATTTCATCTTCGTCAGTAAATTCTTCAAAGTCTGAAAAATCGTCAAAATCAAAGTCATCTTCAAAAGAATTATTATCAAGATCATTTCCGTCAATGGCCATGACGATCTCTGGAGCTTTTATAATGATGTCAAGTGGTGTTGTTCCTCCCAATGATTCATCCACAACTTTTATACCTTGATGTATTTCTGTGCTTGAATGGAAGAAATCGATGAATTTATTCTCCACTTTAAGCTGGGTCAGTCCTATTGCGCTAATGATACTGAAGAATATCGAGATTATGATAATCTGACTACCTTGTCTCTCTGCCATTGATGCGAATATTTTTGTGATATTCAGCGATAGGTCTTTACGAGTTTTAAACTTTTTATTGCAAAACAGCGATAAGCTTGACGGTATTACGATAAAAACTGAAAGAAATGCGCAACCAACACCTATAGTCATCATCAGCCCGAAATCTATAACTGGTCTGATATTACTGGTGATAAGAGAGAGAAACGCGGCCATCGTCGTTAACATGGTATACAAACATGGTTTAAACATAGTTCTTACCATTGTTTTTACATTTTCTTTAGTTTGGTGTGCCTCTGAAATGCTTGAGAGCTCCCTAAATCGGACGATTAAGTGAATATTTATCGCGAGTGTTAAGATTATTAATAAAAGAATAAAGTTTGAAGAAATAATGGTAAGTTTCCAGCCAAACCAGCTCAAACCTCCAAGGACAATAAAAACGCAACTGGCGCATGACACCAAAGGTAAAAATACAAACTCTGGCTCTTTAAAGATTAGCGATAAAATAATAACTATAAAAATTGTTATTGCTATCCCAAAAACAAGTAGATCTTTTTTGATAAAACTAATTAGATCAGCTGTAATCATGTCAGGGCCACCGAGAAATATTTTTCCTCTATCTTCAAATTCACTCAGAACATCTCTAACCTCTTTTACTCTTTTGTGATCCAGTGCATACCGCATAGTTTGATAATCATAAAATTCTTGGATGGCTGCGTTTAATTCGCTCTTGCTTTCAGCACTTAAAGTATCTATTGCGGCCCTTTGTCTCAAGGCATCTCTTTTTTCGGCGAGTGCTACGTAATCCGAATCGATAGCAATTGTCAGCAATATTGCGGTCGTATTTTTATCTTGACTCAGAATATTGTTTTTATAAACAGGACTATTGAGAAATTCATTTACTGCAAGTTTTTTATTGATATCTGCAGACATGAGAGTAAGTGGTTCGTTAGCCAAGCTGTCAATAGATACTTTTGGGCTATATAAAAGCGGCACATTGACAATGGAACTCACATTTTCAACACCATCTATTATCGAGAGTTTATTTGAGATAAGGCTGATAGTTTTTAAATTATCATCATTAAATAGGTCTCCAATTTTCGGTGTGAAAGTAATTACTAGGAAATTATCAGTACCATATTTTTTTGATACTTGTCGATGAAAATCAAGATCTTCGTCTCTCTCGAGAGTCAATGAATCCGCAGAGGCGTCAAGTTTAAAATTGGCCAGACCCAGTGACATACCAAGGGTGATAATCAGGGTCAGAAGAAGAGCAATTTTTGGTTTTTCAATGACAAGTTGATCATATAATTTGGATAAAAGTGTGGTCATAAGTTGGTCTTACTTTTGAAAAGATCTAACATTGTTTTAACCATTATGCGTTGTTACTTAAATCAAATACAACAAAACTATGTTCGTTTTAAATTCAAAAATGGTGTTCGATTTACGAGTAGTCATCTAAATATGAATAAAATTTCGTAAAAGAACTATTAGTTGCGGCAGGATTTTATAAAGCCGTAACAGGGGTAATTATGTCAACACACAAAAGTCTTCTAGGAATATTGATTTCATTGGTTTTGGGCGCCTTGATTTTGGCTGCTGGAAGCTC
>PALW01000036.1 GCA_002710745.1 Porticoccaceae bacterium | reverse complement strand
CAAAAATGCTGAAAGTTTATCCAGAGTTAAAGAATACTAATTTTGAGTTTGGGTGGGGAGGTACGATAGGAGTAACAGTTAACAGGGTGCCGCAATTGGGTAGAATCAGTGATAATATTTTTTACTCGCAGGGATATTCTGGTCATGGTGTAAATGTAACTCATCTTGCGGGACAGATAATGGCAGATATTGTTGGAGGAACAGCTGAAAGATTTGATGTTTTTTCTAAGATTAAACCCGTTATATTTCCAGGACAGCATTTATTCAGGAATCAACTGGTTTCGCTGGGAATGTTATATTATCGTTTGATTGATGCACTTTAGATAAAGAATTAATTGTCGTTTATTTATGAATAATCGTGACAAATTTTTGGGACTTGGCAAGAAAATAACACGTCGCGATTTTATGCAAGGTGTAGCAGGATTCTCAGCATCTGTCGCTGTCAATGCAGCTTTTGGGAAAGAAACTAGCAATTGGTCTCCTGTCCAAAAAGATCAAAATTTTTATCCTCCAGGATTAATCGGATTACGAGGAAATCACGCGGGCTCCTTTGAGGCGATGCATTCCCTTGCAAGGCAAGGGAATAAAGCCTGGGCCTCGGCTAAAATTAGTTCCAAAAAGCACTATGACTTGATAGTTGTTGGTGCAGGGATAAGTGGATTGAGTGCCGCTTATTATTTCAAAAAAGATCGTCCAAATGCGGAGATTCTAATTTTAGATAATCATGATGATTTTGGTGGGCATGCAAAGCGTAACGAATTCCAAGTAGATCAAACATCCCTCTTAGGGTACGGGGGTGCGCAAACAATGCAAGAACCCTCTGGATATAGTCAAATTGTCAAAGAATTACTAGGTGAACTTGGTGTAGATTTCGATGTATTTTATGGTGCTTATNATCAAAGTTTTTTCNNGGATAATAATCTGAGAGCAGGAATTTTTTTTGATGAGAAGGGTTGGGGGAGAAAGNCATTAGTTGAATACGATTTGGGTTGTTTTGATGATTTTATACCTCTCAAAAAAAACAGGTTATCAGCAAAAAAAGCAGTCGCTCAAATGCCGATATCTGATGCAGCAAAAGAACAACTAATCTTTTTACTCACATGTAAAGAAGATCAAATTGCGCATATTCCAGTAGAAGGGAAAAGAGATTATTTATACCAGATTAGTTATCAGGAATTCTTAAAAAAAGATTTGAAAATTACTGAGGATGAGGTCTTTTCTGTTCTNCAAGATTTAACTATTGACTCAGGAGTTGGTATTGATTCAGTGAGTGCTTTGGGGGCACTTGACTATGCAGGCCTCCCTGGTTGGTATGCAGCTGGCCTCCCTGAATCTGAATCAGCGGAACCATATATTCATCATTTTCCAGATGGAAATGCGACGATAGCGAGAAAATTAGTTTGCCGCCTGATTCCTGATTTGATATCCAGTGATTCTTTGGAAGATCTTGTTACAGCAAAACTGGATTACAGTATTATTGATGATCCACGGAATGATGTATCTGTGAGGCTCAATAGCACAGTCATTAATGTACAAAATAGCAAATCTTCGGGAGGCCCAGTTACTGTCTCATATATAAGAGATAATCAATTGGAGAGAGTTTCCGCATCAAAATGTGTATTAGCATGTAACAGTAACGTAATTCCATTCATCTGTCCTGAGTTACCGGCCGAACAAAAAGAGGCTCTTGCTTTCCAGGTTAAGGTTCCAATTCTTTATACCAACGTAGCTGTAAAAAATTGGCAAGCGTGGAAAAATTTAGGTATCGGAGCCATGGTGTGTCCTGGGAGCTACCATATTGTTTCAATGTTAGATTTTCCTGTCAGCTACGGAGATTATCAATTTTCTAAAAATGAGAATGANCCTATTATTGTTCATATGGAGCGGTTTCCCCATGTTTATGGAAGTGGTTTATCTGCTAGGGAGCAATATAAACGGGGAAGATATGAGCTGTTGACCACACCATTTGAGACCATTGAGCGTAACGTAAGGGATCAGTTACAGCAGAGTCTTCAAGATGGCGGATTCAGTGCCTCTNAGGACATCGTTGGCATTACAGTCAATCGATGGTCTCATGGATACTCTTATTGGTATAACCCACTTTTTGATGCGGTTTATGATGATGATGATGATCCTCGGTACCCCCACATTTTGGGTAGGAAACGGCATGGAAATATAGTCATTGCAAATAGTGACTCTGCTGCAAATGCGATGCTTGAATCTGCTATTGAGGAGGCATATAGAGCAATTAATGAAATTACCTAAGGAATGATTCCATAATTGAAATTGAGAGCATAAAAAACGATAATTATATTGGAGTGTAAAAAAAATCTGGAGAAAAACATGGATATAGGTGTTCCCGTAAAAGAGCTTGGTGATATAGAGGTTACACCATTGATTGACGCTATTATGAGTATCGATGATGAAGCTTGGCTTGCTAATAATCACAGACAAAACGCATATGAAGTCCACGCCCAAACGCAGTCACTCGTGATGCTTTTTGTTGATACAAAAGTTTGGCCGACAGTTAAAGTTACCAAGGAAAGTGCCTGGGATGAGCTCTCCGAAGTAGCATTACCAATTATGGACTCGATATTAGAGAAGTATTACCCACCTGGAGGCACAGTTATAAGAGCTATGGCTGCTAAACTTGTCTCAGGAGGAGTCATAAAACCTCATGTTGATAGCCACCAATCTTTTCATGTAGGACACAGAATACATATACCCATCACTGCGAATCCAAGAGTTCGATTTATGATAGACGGGAAACCCCATCGATTTGAAATCGGTAAAGTTTATGAATTGAATAATCAGATACAACATTCAGTTATGAATAAAGGTAAAGATGATCGAATTAACTTTATTTTTGATTATATTCCCCCTGTTGAATTGGCGAAGTTGAATAGCTAATATTTTCTATTATCTGATTATTTTCGTCAGAGATTTTTGACGATGCAGGATATATCCCGCTGTAAAAACACCGATTCCAACTATTGATATTATGAGGGTAGCTAGAGCATTAATATCAGGTGTCACGCCAAGTTTTATTTTAGAGAAGATCACCATTGGTAAAGTACTTGCGCCGGCACCTGCAGTGAAACTCGCTATTACCAAATCGTCCAAAGATAATGTAAAAGATAAAAGCCATCCTGAGATCATTGCAGGCGTGATAATCGGAAGTGTAACATCAAATAATACTTGAAAAGGACGCGCTCCAAGATCCATTGCCGCCTCACTTAGTGACTTATCCATACTTGTTAATCTAGACTGAACTATTACAGCCACGTATGCCATTGAAAATGTTATATGAGCTATAGTTATCGTGTTTGCTCCCCGGCTTGATGGCCATCCAATAAGCTCTTGGAGACTGATAAAAAATAGTAATAGAGATAGACCCGTTATCACTTCGGGCATTACCAATGGAGCACCAAGTAATCCAGTAAAAAGAAGTCGACCTCGGAATCTTTGGAACTGAGAAACCGCTATTCCCGCCATAGTGCCTAGTATCGTTGCGAAGGTTGCGCTGATAGCTGCAATTTTAAGGCTTAACAGACAAGCTTCTATTATTTGCTCATTTTGAAAAAGTTCATAATACCAACGTGTTGAAAACCCGCCCCATACTGAAATAATAGCAGAGTTATTAAATGAAAAAATTATCAGAACAAAAATTGGAATATAAAGAAACGCGAATCCAAAGCACATCCAGGAAAAGATAAATGTTGATGACCGAGACATCTTAATTTGTCCTCTGTTGATTTCTTTGAAACCACATAATTGGTAATACTATTATTAACAATAATATAGTCGCTACTGCAGAGGCGAGTGGCCAGTCTCTATTTAAAAAGAATTCATCATAGAGGGTTCTACCGATCATTAATGAGTCTATACCTCCTAATAAAGTCGGTATTACATATTCGCCAATTGCAGGTATAAAAACGAGCAATGACCCTGCAATTATTCCTGGTTTGGTGAGAGGCAGTGTTATGTCAAAGAACCTTTGCCATCTGTTGGCTCCAAGGTCAGATGCGGCATCAGAGAGTGCGGAATCTAATTTTTCAATCGAAGCATATAGTGGAAGTATCATGAAAGGTATATAGGTGTAGACAATACCTAAATATACGGCAACATCAGTGTAGAGAATAGCGAGTGGTTTATCGATTAATCCTAATCCCACAAGAGTAGAATTTATAAGACCATTTTTACTTAAAATTCCCATCCATGCATATACCCGCAGCAAGAAAGAACTCCAAAAAGGTAAGATAACTAACATGAGCAAAATATGGCGCTTTTGACGAGGCGCTCTTGCTATTCCATAAGCTAGTGGATAGCCAATCAATAAACAAATAAGTGTTGAAATAAATGCTACTTTTACTGATTTTAAATAACTCACCCAATAAAGATTGTCTTCTAATAAAAATAGATAATTGTCCAGAGTGGCTTGGAGCCAGTTAGAAAAATCACCACTTAAGTTTAAAATTTGCGAGTAAGGTGGTTGAGCCAAGATCGGTGTTGAAAAACTGATTTGGAAAACGTACAGGAACGGGATGAAGAAAAATAAAAGTAACCAAAAATATGGCAGACCTATCACCACAGGTCTCCAAAATTTATCGAATCTAAATTTTGGTAACGCCTGATTATGTATTTTTATCATCAGACCTACGTTTTAAGAAATACATTGGAGCTATTTTCCCATGAGATAAAAACCTTATTCTTCCATTTTAAGTGGATTGATTCTGAGCGTTTGACGTTTTGCGAGCTGACTTGAACAACGCCATTATCATTAGTTTTTATTCGGTATAAGTTTCTATTGCCATAATAAGCAAGGTCTTCAATTTGACCCTCTAAGATAGTTTTTTTCTCGCTAACTGAGCCACTTGTGCTAATTCTCAATTTTTCCGGCCTGACCCCGACAGTGACTTTATCGCCGGAATTGAAATGATTTTTAGTTTGACCTGTAATAAGAATATTGCTCGATTTAAGTTTCGCGCATATTTCATTTGTTTGTTTGTTATGACTGATAACTTCTGCTGCAAAAAAATTCATTGAACCAAAAAAATCAGCTGCAAATTTGTTAATTGGTGTCTCGTATATTTCCGAAGGTACTCCAATTTGAACAAACTGGCCTTTATCCATTAGTGCAATTCTTGATGAGAGGGTCATCGCCTCCTCTTGATCGTGAGTTACAACGATAAATGTTGTATCTAATTTATTTTTCAGATTTATCAGTTCAAATTGCGTTTGCTCTCTAAGTTTTTTGTCAAGGGCTGCCAAGGGCTCATCAAGAAGAAGTAATTTAGGTTCTTTAATAAGCGCCCTACCTAAGGCAACTCGTTGTAATTGACCACCAGAGAGTTGATTTGGCATGCGATTGTCGAGGTTATCAAGTTGAACGAGTTTGATCATCTCAGAGACTTTTTCTTTTACCAGATTTTTTGGAGTCTTCTGCTTTATTAATCCGTATGCAATGTTCTTGAAAACATTCATGTGAGGAAATACCGCATAAGATTGAAACATCATGTTAATGGGCCTCTCATTTGCAGCGACCCCATTCATTTCATGACCATCGACTTCTATGGAGCCAGACTCAGGTAGTTCTATGCCTGCAATCATTCGCAATAAAGTTGACTTACCGCACCCAGAGCCTCCTAGAATTGTAAACAGCTCGCCTTTATGAATATCTAGATTTATATTGTCTACTGCATAAATATTGTCGAACTTTTTCGAAAGATTTCTAATTTTTATAAAAGGCTCTTGGTCTTGCGAGTCACAATAATAATTTTCTTTGTTAATTGTTATATATTTCTCCTATTTCGCTCGCCAAATAATTAGCTAGAGACCTGTTTTAATTCGTGTCCAAGTCCTTGATCTCTTTCTTTCCTCTTTTGGAGACAAAACTTGGGAAGTTTGCAGCCTGTCAATCGTTTTCTTATCGGGATAGATAGCATTGTCCTCAGTGAGTCTTTTGTCAACTAACGGTGTGGCAGATTTATTTGCGTTTGCATATCCAATGTAATCACTTGTTGCTGCAATAACTTCAGGTCTGAGCATGTAGTTTAAAAAAAGATACGCATTATCGATATGCCTAGCATCAGAGGGTATATAGATATTATCGAACCACATTTCAGAACCTTCTTTAGGGACTATGTATTGAAGGTTAATTTTTAAACCTGCATCACGAGCTCTTTGATTTGCAACCGAGTAATCTCCTGACCAACCCATTGCGATGCAGACCTCTTCATTGGGAAGATCTAGTAATAATTTGGTAGAGCTAAAATAAGTTATGTATGGTCTTACCGATTTGAGGAGTTTTTCAACGTCCTTTAAATGATCTGAATCAACAGAATTTGCAGGATATCCAAGGTAGATCATTGCCATTGGTATAACAGTCAATGCATCATCCAAAAAAGAAACACCGCAATCAGCAAATTTGGAAAGCACATNAGGATCAAAAATAATAGCTCCACTATCCGTCGGAGGACTTTCCATTCGCTTTTTGATCATATCGACATTGTAGATAATACCAGCTGACCCCCAAAAAAAAGGAACACCGATGAGATCATTCGAGTAGTTTTGAGTAATTTTATCAACTAAATCTCGATCTAAGTGCCTCCAATTTGGCAACTTTTCCACATCAATTATATGAAGAATCCCAATCGGCACCAGCCTGGACGCACTTGATGCGGCGTGAACAACGATATCGTAACCACTCTTCCCTGTAAGTAGTTTTGTATCAACCATTTCACTCGAATCATATGTGTCATAGGTAATGTCGATGCCAAATTCGCGTTCAAAATTCAGAAGAGCATCAGGATTTATGTAATCTGCCCAATTGTATATATGAAGTTTTTTTGGAGTATTCGCTGCCTCATTTATTAACATCTCTTCAGTATAAATGGGCTCAGATANNGATCTAAAGATNGGTAAAAANGTTAAGATAAATAACGTGAAAGGATANGAGTATTTATTTTTTACGGCAATCAANTTACATTCCTTTTAAACCTCGTTTTTTGAGTGCTCTTGCAATCACCATCCTTTGAATCTCGCTGCTTCCTTCCCAAATTCTATCAACTCGTACTTCTCGAAAAAAGCGCTCGACAGCATTGTCTCTCCGATAGCCTCTACCTCCCCAAATTTGCAGACACCGATCTGCTACTCTGTTTGCCATCTCAGTTGCATATAACTTTACCATTGAACATTTTGCATGCAACGATTTCAAGTCATCGTCGTTATCATGAGCTTCAGCTGCCTCGTAGACCATAAGTTTTGACGCCCATAACTCTGTGACACTATCCGCAAGATAAAATTGTATAGCTTGTTTATCGATTAATTTTTCATCTTGAATATCGCGGTTTGATGCCCATTCTGTAGCTTCTTCAATCATTCTAGAGGCCGCGCCTAGCATCCTCGCTGCAATTGTTAATCTCTCATGTCTGAACCAACTTCTACTGTAATCCATTCCGCTATTGCCATCGCCAATTACATCTTTATCTGCAACAAAAACATCTTTAAATCTGTATGTAGGGTGATGGGATGGAAATGTGTGTGAGAATTGAGGATTATCAATCATTGATACTCCATCACTATTGATATCCACAAAGAATAATGAATCTTCTCNGTCAATTTTTGCTTGAAGAAAGAAGAAGTCTGCGAGATTAGCAGTGGTTACAAACCATTTTTCGCCATTAATAAGATAACCGCCAGGACATTTTTTTGCTGATGTCGCTACCGTTTCATAAGATCCGGACTCTCCCTCCGTGATTGCGTAGCACTCGCGAAGGGTTCCATCCATTAAGCTGCGTAAGTAGTGATTAATTTGATATTCATTNGNCTTGCAGGCGTCAAACATCCAACTTTGCGCCTCAGGGAAACACCAACAAAGAGCATTTGTAACTCGTCCTAACTCCTCCCAAATCACAACCTGTTGAACCATTGGCAGATCTAAGCCGCCAAATTCAGCAGGTGCATCCATTTTTGATAATCCCAACTCAATAGCTTTATCTTGCATTAATTTTGACGCTTTTTCGGGAATTATTCCGTTATTCATTTCAGCTTCAATTTCCCAAGGAATAAGATATTCATCCGCAAATGAGCGAATTTTGTTTTTCCACTCCATTGTCTCCGCATTATGTTTTATTTCCATCTTTCTATTGATACCTATCTTATGTGTGAAAAATTATTTGGAAATTGCGTAGCTAAATAATGCATTGCTACCGCTTTTGCATCATTAGCATCCCAACCCTTTGGTGTTAACAATAAATCTAACCAAAGTCCATCAGATAGAGCGGTGTAACATATGCAAACTAACTCAGGATCCACTGATGTATAATTTTCTTCTTTCTTTAATGTTGAAAAAAGACTGGTTAAATTTTTAGCGATTTCATCTATGTAGTCAGCGCAGATCGACATATATGTTGGGCGTGACTTTGTTTCACCCCAAAATGCAAACCAAACTGCTAATTTATCTCGATCGGTGATTGCCCTACTAAAATCAAAACTAACATGAGCGATAATTTTTTCTTCTACCGAGAGCTTGTCATTGAAAAAGATTTTATCTAAACCATTTCTATACTCATCTGTAATAAATCGCAGTGTTTCTATAAGAAGTTTGTCTTTCGTTTCGAAATGAAGATTTACAATCCCAAGACTNAAGCCTGCTTTCGATGTCACATCTGCCATTGTGGTTCCAGATAAGCCATTTTTGGCAATACATTTTATAGTCGCCTTTATTAGCTGCCTTCTTCTTATTTTGGCAGGCATTGATCGGGGATTTTCACTCATTCACAAACCTTTACAGAGACAAATTATTAGAGCATTTCATCACTCTNCTTCATTAAACATTAAACTATCGGACTAAATGTAGCAACTGTAANGAGACGTGAAAACTGAATGAATAGTTATTCATTTGCAATGGACATNGGATACATTTTTTGGCATTCTCTTACTATAAATTTTAAAAAACTGAACGGTTCAAAAGGGAAGGTATGGAAAAGTATGACGCTATAGTGATTGGTGCTGGCCACAATGGCTTGACCAATGCAGCATATCTCGCAAAATCCGGTCTAAAAGTGTTGGTTGTTGAGAAAAATGACTATGTTGGCGGTGCCGCAGTTAGTCGAGAGTTGTATACGGATTGGAAGTATTCGAATTGCTCATATGTTTGCAGTTTGTTGAGACCTGAAATAATGAGAGATCTCCAATTGCCAAGACATGGCCTTCAGGTCGTCCCCTATGGCGGAGGCGTGACCTTCATGCAGAATGGAGATTATTACGGTAATCATGCTGACCATGAAAGGCAATACCGAGAGGTAGCAAGGCATTCAAAAAGAGATGCCAATGCATATGAGCGTTACGAAGCTGACGTTATGAAGCAAACAAGACTCATTAGACCTTTCCTNATGAGAACGCCACCTGATCCCACTTCTTTAAAACCAAAAGAGTTGAAGGAACTCGCGTTGTTAGCAAGTTCATTTGCAAGCATGGGAGAAGAGGGATTAGCTGACACTATGCGTTTCTGGACGATGAGTATCGGTGACTTTTTGGATGAATACTTTGAATCTGACGTGATTAAAGCGCACTTGGCCGGTAGTGGNATTATTGGTACTGCTTTGGGGGTTTATTCTCCAGGCACCGCATACGTTTTACTGCATCATTATATGGGCGATGTAGACGGATCAGTTGGAGCATGGGGGTTCGCAAGAGGCGGCATGGGAGCAGTATCAAACTCTCTAGCATCATCGTTCCAGTCATTTGGTGGCAAGATTCAAAGAAACGCCGAGGTTGGCCAAATTATTGTTAAAAATGGAAAGACGTCGGGAGTTGCCCTGATTAATGGTGACGAGATCTACTCAGACATAGTTGTTTCAAATTTGGATCCCAAAAGAACATTCCTCAAAATAATGGATGAAAAAGATTTGCCGGTGGATGTCGTTACTAAAGCGAAAAATTTCAAAATTAGGGGATCATCTGGAAAGCTTAATATTGCACTTGATGGGTTACCCACTTTTAATGGATTGCCCAAGGGCAGTCCACTATGTCTTGGGGAGAAGCACTTTAGCGATTCATTAACGAGAATGGAGAGGGCTTATGATGATTGGAAAAATGAAACTTGGTCAAAAGACCCATACGTCGACATGCTTATTCCAACTCAACTTGACCCGACGATGGCGCCTCCTGGGAAACATATGATGTCTGTTTTTGTCCAATATGCTCCCCCAAAAATTGATGGTCGAGAGTGGAGAGAAGAGGATAGAGATGGATTTGCGAAATCAGTGATTGATCAAATTGCAAATTACAGCCCCGATTTTAAGGATTTGATCTTGCATTGTGAGGTGAGAACTCCAAAAGAAATTGAGAGTGAAGTGGGACTAACTGAGGGTAATATCTTCATGGGAGAATTAACATTCGACCAATTGTTATTTAACAGACCATTTCCTGGTTACGCGCAATATCGAGGTCCAGTCAAAGGAATGTATATGTGCGGCTCGGGAACGCATCCGGGCGGAGGTGTAATGGCAGCTCCGGGCGCCAATGCCGCACGTGAGATTTTATATGATTTGAAGCGTTCCAACACCGTTCCGGAGGGCTATGCTGATGATTGATACTAAAAAGCAATATGACACTATCATAATTGGCGGCGGCCACAATGGTTTAACTTGTGCTTTTTATCTGGCGAAGGCTGGTAAGAAAGTTTTAGTTCTGGAGGCGAGTCAGCAAGTCGGCGGTGGCTGCTCAACGAGTGTTTTTCATGACCAATTTAGTGTTTCATCTTGCGCTCAATGGTTATATCAGCTCAATCCAAAAGTCGCATCTGATCTAAAATTAAATTCTCACGGTTTAGAGATTGCCGTTAAAGATCTGGCCACGATCGCTCTAAGTGAAGATGGTGACCACTTAACAATGAGTGGTGATATTTTGTCAGGCGCGGGTGTCTCCGACGAAGACTGTGTGGCGTACAAAAAATTTAATACGCAGTTTAAAAAGTTTGCAAAATTTTTATCGTCCGCGTTTGATCGAAGACCGCCTAAATTAGTTGAGAATAACTGGCGAGACCGTATTACAGCTCTGAAACTTGGTTTAGGGATGAAGTTAATGGGCAAAGCTGATATGCAAGACCTGATGAGATTAGCTTTAATCAATATTTATGATGTGATGGAAGAGAATTTTGATAACACGTTGTTGAAGGCGGCTATAAGTTTTGATGCAGTTTTAGGAACACATATGGGCCCAAGGTCACCAAATACTGTTTACAGTTATTTGTATAAAAAAACAGGTGAGATTTTTGGCTACAATGGCCCATCACTGCCAAAAGGAGGTATGGGATCAATCACTAAGGCAATTGCAAAGTCAGCTCAGTCAGTTGGCGTTGAAATAATGACTGGTAAGAGGGTTCAAAACATCAACTTGGACTTGGACAAGGTAACGGGTATTACCTTGGAAGACGGGGAGATTATTAGTAGTGAGATTGTTGTCTCAAATGCGGACCCTAGAACTACTCACTATGATCTCATTGGAAAGAAAAACCTTGAGACCGGCACCGTTCGCCGTGTTAGAGGGGTTAGAATGCAAGGTAATGCAGCTAAATTACACTTGGCCTTAGACAGCTTGCCCTCATTCAAAGGATTGACAAACGAGGAAATGGGACAACGACTTGTTATAGCGCCCACTATGAAATACATAGAGGATGCCTTTAATGCATGCAAGTATGGTGATTTTTCAGAAAAACCAGCTCTTGATATAAGTATTCCATCGATTCATGACTCGAGTCTCGCACCTGATGGAAAACATGTAATGTCAGTCATAGTTCAATACGCTCCATGTAAGCTGAATAGTGGTTGGGATATTGCAAAAAATGATTTTAAAGAAATTATTATCGATAGAATTAGAGACTTCGCTCCCGATATAAGAGACAAGATTCTCCATAGTGAGTTGCTAACTCCTGCAGACTTGGAAAACCGTCATTTAAACTATGGTGGTCATTGGCATCATGGTGAGATAAGCCTCGATCAAATATTAATGATGCGTCCCTTTCCGGGCTCATCGCAATACAAAACTGTGGTAGATGGTGTATTTTTATGTGGAGCAGGAAGCCATCCTGGTGGAGGTGTGATGGGATTAGCGGGTCATAATGCTGCAAAAGAGATCATAAGGAGTTCCAAATGAAACTAATTCCGCATGATGAAACAATGATGTTAAAAACGCCATTTCACTCCCGATGTGAGGCTGCATGTGAAATTAATATGTGGGAAGACTGGAAAGGATATACCAGCGCACAGGCATATACAGAAGTAGAGAAAGAATATTTTGCGGTTCGAAATGCGACTGGAGTCTTTGATATATCTCCAATGATGAAATATCGAATTACTGGTCCAGAGGCCGGTGAATACCTTAATCGGTTAGTAACCCGTGACATGAGGAAAATTAATGTTGGTAGAGTTGCATATGCTATTTGGTGTGATGATGATGGCAAAGTCATGGACGATGGTACCATTTTTAGATTGGGTGAAAATGATTACAGACTTTGTGCATATGCGCGATGTCTTGACTGGCTTATGTGGACAGCGGACGGGTTTGATGTAGATATTACGGATGAAACTGCTGATGTGGCAGCATTGGCTGTTCAGGGTCCAACATCCTGCACAATATTTAGAAATATGGGTTTTGAGGGTCTTGAAAATCTTAAGCCCTTTGGCATGACAACCTTTCCTTTCAAAGAATCAACAGTGATGATCAGTCGAACTGGATTTACCGGTGATTTGGGCTATGAGATATGGATTAAGCCAGATTTAGCTGAAAGCTTCTGGGACGCGCTATTCGAAGCTGGGGAGCTCTATGGAATTCAACCCATTGGTGGTTATGCATTAGATATGCTGAGAACGGAGGCTGGGTTTTTGCAAGCAGGTGTTGATTTTGTGCCTGCTGAAGAGGCCGTTAGGATAGGAAGATCGAGATCACCATTCGAATTAGGACTCGGCTGGTTGGTGTCTTTTGATAAGCCTATCTTTAATGGACGGAGAGCGCTTTTAAGTGAGAAAAATAATGGATCGGNATANGCCTTTGTTTATCTAGATGTAGACGGAAATAAACCTGCAGAACATGCGTTTATCTATCTAGACTCTAAAGCATCTAAAGAGGTTGGCACAGTTACCACGGCAGCTTGGTGTCCAACTGCTAAGTCAAATGTCGCATTTGCTCAGGTGGATGCAAAATATGGAAAGTTAGGACAAGAGCTTGTTGCTGAAATTTATTANGAACGAGAATTAAANTGGACTCGTGTCATGGCAAAGTGCACCGTTGTCAAGGGGCCAGTTTTTGACCCACCAAGAAAAAGGCAAACACCAGCNCCGGCTTTCTAATGACCAAATTGTCTCTGGATAAGCTTATTGCTCCTGTATCGATTGCAGTAGTAGGGGTATCACAGAAACCAAAAACAGTGGGCAATGAAGTCATTGTCAATCTCCAAAAAGGTGGCTATTCGGGCGATCTATTTTTTGTAAATCCTCGATATAAAAACTTGATGGGTCAACCTTGCTTTGAAAGTCTTTCTGTTTTACCTAAAAAACCTGAACATGTCATCTTTNCGATTAATGACACGCGTTTGGAGGANTCTTTTGACGAGCTAATTCGATTGGGAATCAAAGCATGCACCATTTTTTCATCCTTGATTTTACAAACCGATTCAGAGCCGAATTTAAAAAGTCGAATAAACGCTAAAGCGAAGGAGCATGACATTCTCATCATCGGAGCTAATTCGATGGGTGTATACAATATTGCAAACAATACTCTCATTGGTGGATTCGATACCCGAGACCATCCTNCTGATGGAAANACAACCCTAATAAGTCAATCTGGCGCGGGAATGTCTGGNATTGTTGACTGTGAGGAACGAATAAAATTCAANTTAGCAGTATCTACTGGCTATGAGTTGACTACAACAATGGAGGATTATCTCGAATACGCAATTGATCTTCCCGATACTAAAGTCATTGGCCTGTTTTTGGAAACAGTCCGAAATCCTGAAAAGTTCATNANGTGCTTAGAGAGNGCAGCAGAAGAAAAAATACCTATTGTCGTTATTAAAGTTGGNAAGACAGAACTCTCCAAAAAAATGGCTGAATCACATTCTGGNGCAATGGCAGGCAGTGACCGTGCNTACAACGCACTTTTTAGACGTTTTGGCGTTCTNAGGGTTGATGATATGGAGCAAATGTCAGCCTGTTTAATTATGATGTCTAATACTAATTCAGTGGGAACAGGAGACTTAGTTTGTCTGCATGATTCAGGTGGAGAGCGGCAGCTACTAATTGATCTCGCCGATAGTCTGGATATTCCGCTTGCTAAAATTTCGGAAGAGACTAAATTAGATTTAAAAACGATTTTGGATCCAGGATTACCTGCGGTCAATCCTTTGGATGGTTGGGGAGCAGGCGGCGCGAATGCTCCGGAGGTTATGGCTTCTTCTTTTGAAAAGCTTTTGCTTGATGAATCCGCCGCACTTGGTGCAGTGGTTCATGATAGAGGACCTAATAGTGAAGTTTATACTTCTTACATTGACTATCTTAAGAGAGGAAAAAAAGTATCAAAAAAACCAGTTTTTCTTGTCTCTAATCGGCAGGGTAGCGGTGAGGATCGATTAGCAGTAGAACTTTCNCACAAAGGTTTCCCAGTGATTGACGGTATTCATCAGTTTCTGGTCGGTGTTAAGAAAATGCTTGAATTTAGGGATTTTCATTCGTTAAAAAAACGAGAGAAAAGTTTTATTGATTTAACTCAGTACGAACATTTGAGAGAGAAAATTGAGACACAATTANTCTCGGATCAACAGTTATTTGAATTCTTAAATTGTTTTGATATTCCAATGAATAAATTGGAAATAGTCTCGAGTTTGGAAGAATTACTAAATATGAAGCACAAGTTTCCCGTTGTGCTGAAAACCGCAAGTCCAGATGTAAAGCATAAATCGGATGAAGGTGGAGTCTTTTTAAATATTGACAATAAACAAGCTCTTGCGAGTTCTTACGAAGAGTTGTCAGTAAAGTTTGGATCTTTTGTTTCAGTATCACCATTTATTGAAAATTCAGGTATAGAAATGATTTTGGGCATAACGAAGGACGAGCAATTCGGCCCTCTGGTTCTAATGGGATTTGGCGGTATTTACACAGAAATATTTAATCAAGTGATCTTATTAATGCCGCCATTTGATTGCCAAGTTGNCAGAAACGCATTGCGAGAGCTTCCACATTACAATATTTTACATGGGGCNAGAGGGAGCAGTGCTGTTGATATTGAGAGTTATTGCCAAGCCGCAGTTGGTTTGTCCGATTTGGCGCTAGCTTTTGGAGATTGTATTGATGAAATGGATATTAATCCTATGAANGTTATGACAGAAGGCTGTGTTGGNTTAGATGCATTGTTNATTCGCAGNCAAAAACAAAATTTAGAAAGAGAGTGCCNTTAGATGCAACTAGCAAATAATGAGGAGTTAGAAAAGTTTCTCAAAATACATCCATCTATAAAAATGATGGAAGTTTTGATGATTGATATGAACGGAATTATTCGATGTAAACGGATACCCAAGTCTGAGTTTGCAGAGCTTTTTACTGAAGGTCTTAAAAGCCCAGCCTCGACAGTTCTTTTGAATGTAAAAGGTGAGTTTTGCGATGAATTGGATAAAGCAGATTTGGATGGAGACCCTGATCGTCTAATAAGACCAATAAAAAACACCTTATCTATAATTCCATGGCTTGAGTCTGAAACTGCACAAGTGCTAGCTACATTTACTGAGTTAAATGGAGTGCCAAATCTTTTTGACTCCAGAAATGTCTTAATTNATTCATTGAAACCTTTATATGCGCTGGGCTTCAAATTGGTAGTCGCAACAGAATTAGAATTTTATTTGATTAAGAAGGGAGATTCGTCAAGACCCNAGCCACTGCTTTCAAAAATCCCAGGGACAAATCGAGATCAATCTGGAATTCAATATGCTATGCCAGAGGANCTTTGGGATCATGATCAATTTTTGGATGATGTAAGAATTGCTTGTGATTGCCAGAATATTCCTATGACTACAATTCATTCGGAATATGCACCAGGTCAGTTTGAGATTAATCTCCATCATACAGATGATCCAATTAAAGCGTGTCAGGATGCNTTTCTTTTGAAAAGGCTCGTTAAAGGAATTGCCAGAAAGCATAGTATGGCGGCAACNTTTATGGCNAAACCATTTATGGATATTGCAGGAAGTGGACTACATATTCATATGAGTCTTTATGATGAGAATGATGAAAATGTTTTTGCTGATCAAAATTCATCTGAAACTCCCGCGATCTCATCAACTTTATTACATGCTATTGGAGGCCTTTCAGATTTAATGGGTGATTCAATGGCAATTTTTGCACCTAATGCAAATTCATACAGACGACTTATCCCGGGTAATTTTGCTCCGTTAACACCAAATTGGGGATACAACCATCGAGATGTCGCTTTACGGATACCAGTTTCAAATCTCAAAAATATGAGGATAGAGCATAGAGTTTCTGGTGCTGATGCAAATCCATATCTTGTTTTGAGCGCGATTGTAGCAGGCATTCATCATGGTATAACTCAGGAATGCGCACCCTCAATGATGATTGCTGAGGGTGCGGAAATAGAAGAGATTATAACACTCCCGCGTTTCTGGCCCGATGCAATAAATGAATTTGGAAGTGGTGTCGTTTTATCTCAGTATCTTGGGGCGGATTTTTGCAAGCTATATGAAACGGTTAGACAAAGTGAAATGGAGGAGATTAGTGCTCAAATACCTGATATTGACTATGATTGGTATTTGAGAGCAATGTAGGAAAAAACTAGTTTTCAGATTAAATTTTAATGAACTTTACTACACTAATCGCGTAAAATAACTACTAGAATTAAGAATAAATTGTGGTGTTGGTTTAATGCATGTAATTGCTACAGACGTTTCAGATACAAAAGATAAGATGGCTCGCATGGCCAAGGATCAGCTTGATAAAACTGGTTTTGCTATCGATCCTTATTTCTATAGATCTCATGTTACCTATCAATCTGAACTCGAGCACATAGTGTTCAAGAGTTGGCTATATGCTGGACATATCAGTCAAATTCCAAATAAGGGAGATTATTTCCTAATGGATATCGGTGAGGATTCTATTATTGTTTGTCGTGATCGAAAAGAGCAGATTCATGCGATGCACAATATGTGTCGTCACAGAGGAGCAAGAGTATGTGAGGCATCATCCGGAAATTGCAGAACGTTTGTATGTCCTTACCATGGCTGGGGATATGCGCTTGATGGCAAATTGAAAGCTGCTCGAGACATGAGAGATGTAAAAGGTTTTGATTTTGATGATTATGGTTTACTGCATGTAAGGATGGAGATTTTTCAGGGAATGATCTTCATTAACTGTGATCCAGAGGCGCCAGATTTTCAAAAGCCATTATCCAAGATTTCTCGGCAACTCGGTGCGTATGACTTGGAAAATGCGAAGGTAGCTGAAGCTAAAACTTATAGAATCGATGCCAATTGGAAACTTTGTTTAGAGAATTACCTTGAGTGTTATCACTGCGCGAGCTCTCACCGAAACTACGCAAAGCTGCACACTTTAGAAGCCCTAGCGCATAAGGTTAAACCGATCAATGAGGCGATGTGGGGAAGAGCTGAAGAAATTACAGGCGTTGAGGGAATCGCGGAAGAATTTTATGGTTACTATAATGACTCATCTGCATTCGGAGCTTGCTCATATCACAGTCGCTATGCGTTATATGAAGGGTATCAAAGCGGAAGTAAAGATGGGAAGCCGGTCGCACCATTGATGGGTAACATGAAGGGATATGATGGTGGGGCAGGCGATTTTCAGCTAGGTCCATTGACATTTATGCTCAATTATCCAGACCATTGCGTTCTTTATAGGTTTATCCCTCGAAGTCTGACTCAAACAGATATGGAACTTGTTTGGTTTGTTAACGGTGATGCTGAGGAGGGTGTCGATTATCAGAAGGAGGAGCTTACTTGGCTGTGGCATTTTACAAGCCTTGAAGATGAGTTCATTATCATGCGAAATAGTGCGGGTGTGAATTCACATTTTTTCCAACCTGGACCCTATCACCCAGAGCACGAATCGACGTGTATGGAATTCATTTCCTGGTACTTGAAGGCACTCTCCAAGATCAAATCAAGTTAGAAAAAAGGTTATTTGTGAATGCTTCTAAAATCAACATCAGATACTAATGAGCATGCACCATCTTATTATGCGGCAACGGCCAATTGGCAAACAGACTATCCAAAGTTGGAGGGAGATCTTACCGCAGACGTTGTCATTGTCGGAGGTGGTTTTAGTGGTGTCGCTACTGCTGTAGAGCTCTGTGAGAGGGGTTACAACGTAGTATTAATAGAGGCAAATCGCATAGGTTGGGGTGCTAGTGGTCGTAATGGTGGGCAAATAATAGGTGGCTATGGATCAAATCCAGCTGCGTTTCGCTCATCGATCGGGAGTGAGGGGGTTGATGTTGTTGAGAAGATGGGCGTGGAATGCGTCGACATCATAAAATCTCGTATTAAGAAGTATAAAATCGATTGCGACTTAAAATGGGGTTATTGTGAGGTTGGCCTTAAAAACCGTCATATTAAAGCATATCATGAGTGGGCTAATGAAGATTCTGCAATAAAACTTCTTAGTCGAGATGAATTAAAACAATACGTTAATTCAGAGCTTTATATTGGTGGTTATTACCGAGAGGACTGGGGTCATATTCAACCGCTGAACTTGTGTATTGGTGAGGCAAGGGCGGCGGAATCTATGGCCGCTAAAATCTTTGAGCAATCAAGTATTACCAGCATTACTTATGGCGATCAACCTAAGGTATATACAGAGAATGGCTCGGTAAAAGCAGATCATGTGATCCTATGCGGTAACGCCTATATGGGTGACTTGGTACCTTATTTGGATGCTCGAGTATTGCCTGCCACTAGCTGCATAATTGGTACAGAGCCGCTCACAGAGGAACAGATACAGCAGACGTTAGTTCGGGACGTAGCCGTCTGCGACTCCAGAACGGCATTAGATTACTATCGTCTTTCTGCTGACAAACGGTTGCTTTTTGGCGGGTTAGCTAATTACTCAGGTCTAGATCCAGTAAATGTTACTGGGATTATGAGGTCGAAGATGGAAAAAGTTTTTCCCTCACTACGTAATGTGAGAATTGACTATAGTTGGTCTGGAAGAATGGGCATCAGTGTAAGGAGGATGCCTCAAATTGGGCGAATCAAAAATAGCAATGTGCTCTACATTAGTGGATATTCTGGGCATGGTGTTGCTCCAACTCACATGACAGGCAGAATTCTTGCGGAAGCAGTTTCGGGCAACACCTATCGGTTTGATATTATGAATAAGATGTTTCATATGACATGGCCTGGCGGGAAGCTTTTCCGAAGACCTTTTATGGCTTTGGGTATGATGTGGTATAAAGCGCTCGATGCAATCTAGAGACAATGATGCGTAAAAGTGTTGCTATATTCCTCCACATGGAGGGAGATCAGCCCGGATACATAGCTGATTATCTTGAGCAGAATAATATTCCTTTCAAACTAGTACGATTATTCAAAGGTGATATCCCTCCTAGTTTAGACGATGTGATTGGGCTCGTATTTATGGGTGGGACTATGAGCGTGAATGATAATCTGACCTGGCTAAAAAAGGAGATTGATATCATTAAACAGGCACTGAAAAGAGATATCCCAATAATGGGTCATTGCCTGGGTGGTCAATTAATAAGTGTTGCATTGAATGCGAAAGTAACTAGAAATTCGTGTGAGGAAATCGGATGGCATACATGCTTTCAAGAGAGAAATAATGTAGCAAAAGAATGGTTAAACGGTATTGATGAAAGTTTTATTATGTTTCATTGGCACAATGAAACGTTTGCTCTGCCAAATGGTGCGGACCTGTTATTTTCCAGTGAAATTTGTCGTAATCAGGCATTTGTATATAAAAAAAATGTGCTTGCTATGCAATGTCATGTGGAAATGACCTCATTTTTAGTGAATGATTGGTCGGAGTCTTGGAAAAATTACTTGGAAACAAGCAAGAAAGGTATTCAAAATTTTGACCAGATCAAAGCATCATTGGATAAAAAGATAGAATTACTTAATCGAACAGCGGATGTTTTGTATGGAAAATGGGTAAGCAAGCTTTATGAAAACCAAACAGCATAGAGAAATTTATAATAAAAATTTGCTACATCCTTGGGGCGACTTGTCCGAATTGGGTCATGATGACTCGAGCTCGGTAATTGTCAAGGGAGATGGGATTTACATTTTCGATTCTGATGGAAATAGAATGATAGATGGACCGGCTGGTATGTGGTGCATGCAGACGGGCTATGGACGTAGAGAAATTGCTGATGCTGTCTCCCAACAGATGCTTAACTTGAGCTACGCGACGTCATTTACTTTAATAAATAATAAAGAGACTGAATTAGCAAAAAGGATCGCCGAGAACACGCCGGGAGATTTAAATAGAATTTACTTTACAACAGGCGGTTCAACAGCGGTTGATTCTGCGTTAAGACTCTGCCAGCTCGCAAATAACATTAAAGGTAAAAATACAAAAAAACAAATCTTAACTCGAGAGAAGGCTTATCATGGCAGCACCTATCTCTCTGCCTCTGTGACTGGCAAAGAGAGAGATAAAACCGCGATGGATGTCAAAAAAGATGGCATTCATTTCTTATCAGCACCTTGTCATTTTTATTTTCCACAATTCAAATCTGAGGAAGAATTTTGTGATTTCTTAATAAATGAATTAGAAGAGAAAATAGTGGAGGTGGGACCAGAAAATATAATGGGATTTATTGCTGAGCCGATCCTTGCAAGTGGAGGAGTGATTGTCCCTCCTAAAAATTATTATTATCGCTGTTGGCAGACGATAAAAAAGCATGACATTGTTTTTATTGCTGATGAGGTGGTGACCGCATTTGGGAGATTGGGACATTGGTTTGCTTCAGAAAAAGTGTTTGGTGTTATTCCGGACATCATTGTTTTTGCTAAAGGAATTACCTCGGGATATATTCCAATGGGGGGGTATGCGGTTTCTGAGAAATATATGGAATCATTCTCAGGAGATGAAGCAGATGGATGTCTATATTCCAACGGATATACTTGGTCTGGAAGCCCTGTTGCGTGTGCTGCGGCACTAGCAAGTTGGGATATACTAGAATCTGAAAATCTCTTACAACATGTCTCAGAAGTCGGACCTTACTTCCAACAGCAGTTGCAAACATTGAACGATATACCAATTGTTGGAAATGTTCGGGGTCATGGTTTGATGGCTGCCGTTGAAATGACCGTTAAAGGCAAGGATGAAGAAGATCTTCTAGATAAAGACTATGCAGTTGGTGGTTTAGTCGATAAGCATTGTCAAAAGATGGGTCTTTTGGTCAGGCCTTTCATAAATATTTGCATTATTTCTCCCCCTCTTATTATAAGCAGAGAAGAAATTGATGATTTGATATCGATACTCAGAAAAGGCCTAGAGTTGACAATGAAGGATCTTAAAAAAAATGGTATTGCTATACCGTAGAATCTATTTCCAAAGAATACTTATAAAACTCGTTATCTCTCTCATACCCAATTGACTCATAAAGTCTCTGAGCACCAGTATTATCAAATGATGTTTCTAAATCAATCCGAGATGCACCTCTTTTTTTAGCGAGTTCGAGGCAGTGATCTAACAAAGTTGAGCCAATTTTTTGATTTCTATATTTTGGCAAAATAAATAAATCATATAAGACTAAAATAGGAGATGCTTCAACACTGCAAAATGTTGGGTAAAGCTGAGCAAATCCACAGTTAGTTCCCTCTGATGATGCTAAAAAAATAATTGATGTGCTTTTTTGCAGGTGAGACTTAATAAAGTTTTTTGCAAGTTCAAGATCTGCCGTCTGATCATAAAATTGGCGATATTGATCAAACATTACTGCTACGCCATTTAAATCATCTAAAGTTGCTTCGCGAACATTAATCTTTTGCATGTAAATAAACTCCCTTTCAATCAGTATTCAATACAATATCATTTGTGTTATCTTGATTCCAAGAAATGACATGTTCATTTCTAAGTTTATTCTTGATAGGCGCTGAAGATTATGACGTATGATTTACCTGGCAAAAAAACCAAGGCTTTTTTACATTCCTGTAAATCCTATTTCAAGCATGGTTTAACTTATGAATTGGATGCGAAACGCTCCAACAGCCGAGGTTTTAAACCACCTGCACAAATCATGTTAGATCGCGCAAAGGGTGATCATATTTGGGATTTGGACGGTAATAAATTTATTGACTTTCAAAACGGTTGGGCAACGAACCCTCTTGGTAATTGTCATCCCGAAATTTTGGAGGCAGTCAGATTAGCTAACGAACGATATGGCTACCATTGGGAGCACCCCTTAAGGTTTGAGCTCGCAGAAAAGCTTGCGGAAATCATGCCGGGTAAACAGTTGTCAAGATTTACCTATGAGGTGTCAGGAACTGAGGCCGTGGAGTCTGCAGTTCATACCGCATTATGTTTTAAAAAAAGGCGTTATGTGGTCAGTTTTGCTTCTTCATTTCATGGCGCGAGTTTGGCGACAAAAATGATCAGCGGATATACAAGTGAGCATAATATTTATATGGAGCCATGGGATGGAAGTGTTGTAAAAGCTCCATATCCGCATAGTGAAAATATCCCTGCAGGTATGTCACATGATCAATATGTGGATTATTGTTTGTGGCATCTTGATCATCATATTCCGGAATATATAGTTCCGTCAGGAAATATAGCAGCGGTGCTAGTTGAGCCTGGCCTGGCAGAGGGTGGAAATTGGATTCCTTCAAATAAATTTATTGAAGGTATTAGGAAGATTTGTGACAAACATGGATGGTTGATGATCGCAGATGAGGTTTTAACTGGTTTGGGTCGAACAGCAAAGATGTGGGGAGTTGATCATTATGATGTCATTCCAGATATGTTAATAGTCGGCAAAAATCTTTCTGGAGGCATTGCACCTTGCGCTGGTGTTGCAACTAGAGATGAGATACTAGGTAATAATCCTTCAGCGAGTTCAGGGAGTACCTTTGCAGGAACACCAGCAGGTTGTGCGGCTGGATTGAAAACCTTGGAAATCTATCAGCGTGATAATGTGATTGAACATGCAGAAAAGCTAGCTGAGATTGCAAAAAAAAGAATGGCAACTTGGGTAAAAAAATATTCGATTGTTAGTGAGGTTAGACAACTAGGCTTACTAATGGGAGTCTCTTTTGCTTTTCCAGATAATGAAAAAATTAAAGAAGGTTGGGATAACAGTTTTATTGCCAGAACAGTGAGAGATCAGATGCTAAGAAATGGTGTCTGGGCTATTTGTGATTCGGAATCTACTGTAAGAATGTACCCAGCCTTGAATATGGCAGAAAAAGTTTTTAGTGAGGCTTTCGATATTATTGAAAGTGCAATTTTTGAAGTTGATTCTGGTGCTGTTTTGGTCGGCGATTATCCAGCTGTTCCAACTGGAGTAACAGGCTTTTAGTGTTGCATCTAGCGCTGCATTTTTTAATTCCTGCACTTGTTGTTTGGTTCTTCTACAAAGAACAATGGAAAAAAAGTTATCTGCTTTTAATGTCGGCGATGATCATCGATTTAGACCACTTGATAGCGGTTCCAATCTATGATCCAAACCGATGCAGTATTGGATTTCACCCGCTTCACGAACCTTATTTAATGATTTTATATGCACTTTTTTTGATTCCAAATAAAACGCGGTTATTTGGGATCGGTCTGTTTATACATCTAATTTTAGATTTTAGT
This sequence comes from Porticoccaceae bacterium, assembly GCA_002710745.1. GTDB lineage: Bacteria > Pseudomonadota > Gammaproteobacteria > Pseudomonadales > Porticoccaceae > AAA300-D14. The sequence goes on along the minus strand of PALW01000036.1, from coordinate 9,440 downwards.
GATTGTCTTGTGTAGTCTGCCCATAGTTAGGTAATGATAATAAAAAGAAAGGATTAATTGACGATGAAAGTGCTTCTAGTTTTTGTTTTAACATTCCCATGTCTAATAAACTCACTTATGGCTGAGGATGGGATCGATGTTCCATCAGTAATGGAGGGTACTCCACCAATTAGAGATTCTCAGGCCACTATGAAAAATTATCGTAATTATCCATTTAGTGGATGGACATTTCAAAATATGGGTGCTCCATTGAATGTGGTAATGGTTCCAAGAGGCGGATCAATTAATGAGCTTAATATGCCCATAAAACAAGAAGTGGGGAAAAGAGTTTTTAAAGATAAATCAGGCGATGAGATGGCATTTGAAGATCTTTTTCGTGCGCACTATGCAAGGGGGGTTATCCTGATTCAGGGCAATAATGTCCTGTATGAGAAATACTATGATGGATTCGGACCACACAAGCAGCATATTTGGTTTTCAATGAGTAAATCGTTGGCAAGCGCCGCTCTTGGAATATTAATAGATGAAGGTAAATTAGATATTAAAAAATCACCTGCTGCATACATTCCCGAATTAAAAGGAAGTGGATTTGAGCGAGTAACCATTCAAAATTTATTGGATATGGCAAGCAGTATTGATTTTAAAGAAACCTATACTGATATGAATTCTGATTTCGCTCTGAAATATGCAGTTGCGATGAATATGGGTTGGCTTCCGGGTGCGCGTGATGCTCAGCCTGAAAACACAGAAATTTATGGCGTTCATGATTTTTTATCGAAATATATCAAACCCAATAAGAATTTAGATCCTGGGACTGATTTTGATTATAACTCTACTAATGCGGATGTAATTGGATGGTTAATAGCTAGGATCAGTGGCCAGCCTTATGAGCAGTTTATTAGCGAGAGAATTTGGTCAAAGTTGGGTATGGAACATGATGCATACTTCACAGTTGATAGGGCCTTTATGCCGGTTGTTACTGGCGGTATGAACTCAACTTTGAGGGATGCGGCAAGATTCGCTTTGATGATAAGGGATGAGGGAAAAGTTAAAAACTCACAAATAATTCCGTCAGGTTGGATTAAGTCAGCAGTTGATGTCAGCGAAAAACTCAAATTAAATATGAATTCGAACCCAAATTATGGAGAAGAATCTTGGGAGGCGTACCACAATATGTGGTGGATTTTAGATAGTACAAAAGGAGAATTTTGTGCTACCGGGATTCATGGTCAAGTAATTTATATTAATAAAGCGAAGAATACAGTCATGGTATGGTACTCCAATCAGCCAGGTGCAGCAGCGCCAAGAAATATCAATTATCAATCAAAGTTAATGGCAGCACGAGCATTGGTGGCGTTACTATAAATTTAACAAGTTAGATAAAAATGAGAGCGTAATGTTACAAAGAAAATTTGAAATGGGGTTGTACCTCGTTATCTATTTTTGGTGCGGTACTGTTCAATCTGAGAGTATAGATTTATCGAATAACGAAGCATCGAATTTACTCGAATTACCCCTTTCGTGCGTGGAAGTTGAATACCCTAATAAATTAGGGCAGGTCCTCAATAGTGATGATGATCTCTTATCACCCAGAACACTTCATCCATCTTTTTATGGATGCTTTGATTGGCACTCTGCAGTTCATGGGCACTGGTCACTTGTAAGATTACTAAAATCTTTCCCTGAAATTGAGGGCGCAGATCACGCAAAAAGTATTTTAGAGAAACATTTAACAGATAAAAATATACAAAGAGAGCTCAAATATGTGCGGGAAAATCCATCTTGGGAAAGGCCTTATGGTTGGGCGTGGTTATTAGAATTAGCGAGCGAAATTCATACTTGGGATGATCCTTTGGCTCGGAAATTAGAAAATAGTTTGAGGCCGTTAGCTAGTGAGATCTCAAAACTATATATTAATCATTTACCTAAATTAATTTACCCAATAAGAGTTGGAGAGCACTCAAATACTGCATTTGGGCTAACGTTTGCTTGGGATTATGCCGTTTTAATGGGTGATAAAAACTTGCGATCGGCAATAGAAACTCGAACCAGGGATTTTTATCTAAGCGATAAAGATTGTCCTATTACTTGGGAACCAAGTGGTTACGATTTTTTATCGCCCTGTTTGACAGAGCTTGATCTGATGAGACGGATTTTGCCAAAAGATACATTTAAAAAGTGGGCAAACAACTTTCTACCATCATTAGTGTCCAAAGAGTTTGTTTTGGAAGTTGGGCGAGTAAGCGATCGCAGTGATGGTAAATTAGTTCATCTGGATGGCTTGAATTTTAGTCGAGCATGGGCTTTAAAAGGGCTCGCAAATCAATATTCAGAGTATGAATACTTGAGTCGAGTTGCTGAAACTCACATTAAATATTCTTTGCCCAATCTGGTTAATGATAGCTATGAGGGTGGTCATTGGCTCGGTTCTTTTGCGATATACGCTCTTTTAGACTACAAACAATAAAGGTTGGATTTAAATGAGTTGAGGTATTTGCGGAAGAAAGTTANANAAAGTATGATCAAAAANNGNTTNTATTNCANATTAAATAGAGGTTAATCAANANTCATGAGCGTAAAACTNGCTAAATTNGACAGTTCTATCAACCCTTTTGATAGTTGGAAATCACTATCCATAAGTCTTTATATGACCTTAGCAGGTTACGCGGTCTTGGTTGGGGTTCCAGTTATAAGCACCGCTTGGGTTAATTTATTGGGTTTTTCTGAAGTCCAGGTTGGACGCGTTGCAGGAGCGGACTTAGGAGGCTTATCTTTAGGAGCTGTCGCGACTTCACTACTTATCTCAAGCGTTAGTAGAAGACAGATTATAATTCTTGGGATTTTGATTGCTTGTATTTCTAATGCAGCTTGTATTTCGATTGTTAATTATGAGTCTGTTCTGTGGTTAAGGTTTTTGGCCGGGTTTGGCAGCGGTTTGATTACAGCAACTGCGGTCTCTTGTTTAGGTGCCAGCTCAAGACCGGCACTTGCTTTTAATGCGATGCTTTTTGCTTTTGCATTTTCTCAAGCTGCTGAGATGCACTTTTTGCCGATGTTGTCGATGCAAAATATTTATATCACTTTCATTATTTGTTTTCTGTTTATTGTCCCTTTTTTAAGATGGGTGCCAGGTAAAGGACCTTCTCAAGTCGCTGCTAAGATTGAAAGATCTGAACAATTGGGAGATAGCGTGCCAAAATATGTCATCTGGCTTTGTCTCTCTGCCATTGTTATTACTTATGTAAATATTGGTGCTTACTGGACTTATATAGAGCTTGCCGCCGCTAGTGATAATACTGATCCCGAGTGGGTTGGGAGTGTCTTAACATGGTCGTCCTTTTGTAGTCTTATAGGTTGTCTGTTCGCTACTTTGTTAAGTAACAAGTTTGGGTTATTACGACCATTATTAGTCACCCTTATTTGTCAGGCATCGATCGTCGGAATGCTAGCCAATGGTGTGACTAATACGAGTATTCTAATTAGTGTTTTCTCATTCAACTGTCTATGGATTTTTATTGACGTTTACCAGATGTCTACAATTGCAAATTTTGATAAGATTGGTAGATATTCATCTTTGATGCCAGGAGCTCAAGGATTGGGCCAAATAATTGGACCAAACATGGCGGCATCTATTCTCGGACTCGGACTAGGCTATTCGGCAGTCTTCGTCATGTGCGCAATGGCCTCTTTAATAGCATTGCTAATTTACGCATTCATTTTTCTCAAGTTTAAGTCTAGAAGGCCAGAACTTGCATACGCAACCTAATAGATTATTGTAATAGCTCGATGGTCCGGTGAAATCATTAATTTTGTAATCGAAATATCTAGAGAAAACTACCAGATTAGTTATACCATTCGCTCTAGGATCCAAGAATAGATAGGTGCTCGATAATGGAAGCAGATGCAGCAATAACCTTGATCACCCTTTTGTTGTTTATCGTCGGCATAATAAGCGGCCGCGTTCCTGTTGATGTTGCTCTGATGACTGCTATGGTCATGTTAATAATAAGTAACGTTGTCTCACCAGCAGAAGCTCTCGCCGGTTTTTCAAATCCTGCAATCTTTATAATTGCTTGCTTTTACATCGTTTCTGCGGCTGTACGCGAGAGTGGTGCATTGCACTGGTGGGTGATGAAATTGTTAGGGGATAACACCTCGCTCACTATTTTTCTCCCAAGACTGATGGCTCCTGTTGCACTTGTAAGCTCGGTTATGAGCAATACTCCAGTTGTAGCAATGTTCATCCCATTTTTAAGAGATTGGGCTAATAGACATAATCTATCTTTATCAAAGGTACTTATCCCATTAAGTTTTGCCTCTATTCTTGGGGGTGTTTGTACTCTTATCGGAACCAGCACCAACATTATTATAGTTGGACTTTTGCAATCATCCCCTGAATCAGCGTCTTTGCATTTATTTAGTCCAGCTGTTGTTGGGATTCCAATAATTATATTTGGAATAATTTATTTTGCTTTAATTGGACACAAGCTTTTGCCTGATCGGAGAATTGAATCAGGTGATTTTGATATTTCTGATCCTCGTCAGTATGCGGTTAGTATGAAAATTGAATCCGGAAGCGTCTTATCAGGAAAAACGATTATGCAGTCTGGACTTCTCAAATTGAATTACAGCTTGTTATCTGAAATCAAAACTGCTGGAAAGATTATCTCCTCGATTCGATCGAATAGAACTCTAAAAGACGGTGATGTTCTTGTTTTTATTGGTCAGCCCGAAGCTGTGACAGAATTGCGCCAAATCCCAGGTCTCAGTCCGATTGATGATCAGTTATCAAAAATGGAAACACCCAAGAACTCACGAGCATTAGTAGAGGCTATTTTGGCAACAAACTCTGCGATGGTTGGCAAAACAGTCAAAAGATCTTTGTTTAGAACACGTTTTGGCTCTGTCATTGTTTCTGTTTCTCGTAATGGTAGGCAAATCAAAAAAGATGTAGCGACGATAAGACTTCGTGCTGGTGATCTATTACTTATTGANGCACCTCAAGGATTTGTTCGTCTTCACAGACATAGCCGAGACTTTTTGCTACTAAGTCGTTTAGATGGGATTATGCTTCCTGATACCTCAAAGGCAGCCACTACTTTAGGTATTTTGTTTGTCTATCTTATGCTTGTATTATCAGGATTTTTAACATTGCTCTCCGGAAGTATGCTACTTGTTTTGGTATTAGGCATTACGAAATGTATTACTCTAGATCAAGCCCAAAGAAGTATTGACGGCAGAGTCCTGCTTGCAATCGGTGCGTCAATTTCATTAGGAGTAGCCATACAAAATACAGGACTTGCTGATCTTGCTGTAAACGGTCTGATGTCAGTAGCGGGAGAAAATTTTTATNTCAATTTATTNATGCTTTATATCGCNACNGTGCTTGCNACCGAATTAATAACAAANAATGCTGCCGCGGTTNTAATGTTTCCTTTGGCACAGATAATGAGNTCGCAGCTTGNTGCNAGTTTANTACCTTTTGCTATTATAATNATGTTCGGNGCGTCCTCTAGTTTTATGACTCCAATGGGATATCAAACAAATCTCATGGTTCAAGGTGCAGGCGGTTATACTATCCAGGACTTTTTTAAAGTAGGTGTGGGATTAAGCTTGATAGTAGGATTAATGGTGATACTTATAGTGCCATTGGTATGGCCTTTTTAATAAAGATTAAATTTGAGACTAGATAACATGGAGTTACTTACTTGTTTTAAGGCTTATGATATCCGTGGTCAACTTGGCACAGAGTTAACTGAGGAAATCGCTTATAGAATTGGAAGAGCATATGCCGAATTTATCAAACCAAAGAATGTAGTTCTTGGTGGAGACATCAGACTTAGTAGTGAGGGATTAAAAAATGCGCTAAGCGAGGGAATTCGGGACGCTGGTAGTGATGTAATCGATATTGGAATGGTCGGTACTGAGCAAGTATATTTTGCAACATCGTTTTTGAATGCTGATGGTGGTATTGAAGTTACAGCAAGCCATAACCCTATTGATTACAATGGTATGAAATTAGTGAGAGAAAATTCGCGCCCAGTAAGCTCAGACACTGGACTATTGGAAATAAAAGCACTTGCTGAAGCAAATAAATTCAAAGAAGTATCTGCCCAAAATAAGGGTAATTATCAAAAACTTGATTTAATTGATGATTATGTAAACTGTCTTCTCGGATATATTGACTGCCATTCAATCAAGCCTATGAAATTGGTAATGAACGCTGGAAATGGATCAGCAGGACCTATAGTCAATGCCCTTGAGAAATATTTCGATGATGCTAATGTTCCTATCGAGTTGATTAAAATTCATAATGAACCAAACGGAACATTCCCGAACGGTATACCAAATCCAATATTAGAAGAGAATAGAGCATCAACAATTCACGCGGTTCTTGAACATAATGCAGATATGGGGATAGCTTGGGATGGTGACTTTGATCGGTGTTTTCTAGTGGACGAAACGGGTAGATTTATTGAGGGATATTACATAGTGGGACTTCTTGCAAAAGCGTTTCTGCAAAAAGCACCAGGATCTAAAATTGTCCATGATCCAAGACTGACTTGGAATACCATTGATATTGCACAAAGATATGGTGGCGAGCCATTACAATCAAAAACTGGACATGCATTTATCAAAGAAAAGATGCGTCTTGAAGATGCAATTTATGGTGGTGAAATGAGTGCTCATCATTATTTTCGAGACTTTTTTTATTGTGATAGTGGGATGATACCTTGGTTATTAATTTTAGAGCTCGTGAGCAAAAGTGGGTTATCTCTGTCAAATTTGGTTAATGATATGATGATTAAATATCCATCACCTGGCGAGATAAATTTTAAGGTAAAGGATCCTAGAGATTGTATTGAAAAGGTCTATAAATACTTTGAGTCAACTGTACTCTTGACCGATACGATAGATGGCATATCAATGGAGTTTGAACAATGGCGCTTCAATCTACGCATGAGTAATACAGAGCCACTCGTTCGGTTAAATCTAGAAACAAGATCAGATGACCCGCTTTTAAATAAACGCTTGGCAGAAATTACTTCCTTAATCGAGCATGATCAATAGAGTATGAGTAAAATGACAAGCGTGGAAGAAAAATGGTTTTTGCTCAAAACAAAGACTCGACAAGAAAAAAGGGCAATGGAGAATCTCCAAAGACAACATGCCGAGTGTTACTGTCCTGAAGTTATAGTTGAAAAAATTTTTCGTGGTAAAAGGTCCCAAGTTGTTGAAATATTATTTCCTGGATACTTGTTTGTCAATTTTAGAAATCCTGCATCCTCAATTCATTCTGTCAAAAATACAAGAGGGGTGCAGAGGTTTGTCTCTTTTGGAGGAACTCCAGCACGAGTGCCTTTTGCATTGATTCAAGAGCTGAAAGAAAAAACCAAACCATCAGAAAATCTCCTAATTTCAAATCTCCCAAAAAGAGGAGATAAATTAAAAGTTACAGATGGGCCATTTAATGGGATGAGCGTTATTTTTTTTCAGCCAAATGGTGATGAGAGGGCAGAAGTGTTATTAAATATAATGAATCAACAAATCAAGGCCTCTATTCAATATTCTAATTTAGTTGCAGCTAATTAAAAAAAGTAACTCATTTAATCCATAATTTTATGAGGTTACAGGAATTCCAGTTCTAAACCATTTGGTTATTATCGCTTTGTATCCCNTTCGAACTTGTTTTGCATGATGCATGCTAAATGGATTTGGAGACAAATCAGTGTTTAGATTGCACCAAATTACTGCTTTTCCTTCGCTAGGAGAAAATTCTTCGTTAATTAATGGGAAAGCTGTCTCTCCTCCTTGTTCTGTCGAATTTAGGTAAATCATCACGGTGTATGACCTTTGACCAAGAGTTCCACCGTTAACTTCAAGTTCATGATCCTCAAAGAAATCTGTGTGTGGTTTGAATTCTTGTCCAACTTCATAGTATTGACCTTGGATTGGCTCAGAGAGATCTTTTCCAATCTGAAGTAAATTACAGATTTTGTCATCTATTCTTTGAATAATTTTATCGTTCAGTTCGGCGAGATCACAAGTTTTACTCGTTCGAAAAAACTCGTCAGCGTCTGGGCTAGATAATTGAGATGGGCGAAGTTTTGAGCGAATCGTTTTTATTAGATGCTGACACTCGTCATTGTCAAGAAAGTTATCGATATAAAAAATCTCAAGTTTGTCAGTTTGAAGTTTTACTGCATTTGACGTGAGAAGTGACTTCTTTGCGTTTAGCTTAAATTGAGGAGATTCAACATTGTTTGTCTCAAAGTCACTAATAATTTTTAACGGATTGATTAGCTCATCAAGCGGAACTGAGGGTTTATATTTCATTTGTTCTTTTATTGCATCAAACGAAAACCCGTGCATTAAAAGAATTTTGAATAATCCATCTTTATTTTGTTTGCTTGAGATATTTTCATTCAACCAATCTTTCCAATCATTTGAGAGTGTTTGTTGCAATTCTGGTTCAAAATCCATTTCTTTTACAACTGATTCATACGAGAAACCATTTTCAATTAGAGTGTTAAAAATGTAGGTTTTTCCTACGNCCCTTTCCAGATTCGACTGGACCCATGATTTCCATTCTGCAGAGAATTTAGTTTTTAATTTCATAATATTACTTGAGTTTTTGCTCTCGCTAGTCACAATCAGATAAATATTTTCTTATATGTGTTGCTATTTTCTCTAAAAATGTTTGTCCTAAAATATTAATGAGAATAATTGTCAACGGTTTGTAATAAACATCGTTTACCTTACATCTTCCCACTTTAGTCGTTTTAGGGGAAATTTTTAAGTGTTACTTATTGATTATTTCGTTTGCTAGAGTATTATAGTTAACTCTAAGCAATTGGCTATGAATTGGCGTATTTTCGATGTTTGAAAAGAAAAAGTTGGCATTAGCTATTTCATTGGTGTTTTCGGGGTCTCCTGCCTTGATGGCAGACGACGTTGTTTCAGAGGCAGTTGTGGCTGACTCAACCGAAAAAAAGCAAGAGATAGTCGAAAATACTAATGGCGACACTGGTGATGCAATTCTTGATGAGACAGAGGGGGCATCTTCGGGCAAAAGCGCGGCGGGGGAGATTAGTGGGCTTTCCCTGCCAACAGCGATAGCCGTTGGCATAGTTGGGGGCGCAATCTTAGGTTCACTTGGCGGAGGAGATTCCTCGGAGCCGACACCAACACCGACGCCAACACCGACACCGACNCCNACNCCNACNCCNACNCCNACACCGACNCCAACACCGACGCCAACACCATCGCCGACTCCGTCACCAACGCCGACACCGACACCGACGCCAACACCGACGCCGACGCCGACGCCAACACCGACGCCAACACCGACGCCAACACCGACGCCGACGCCAACACCGACGCCAACACCGACGCCAACACCGACGCCAACACCGACGCCAACACCGACGCCGACACCA